>NZ_CEYAEZ010000004.1:0-64408 GCF_982781345.1 Desulfovulcanus sp. | reverse complement strand
ACAGTTTTCGCTGTTTTCCAAAAGCCTCGGATTGTTACAGGAATCGTTGTTGAGTCAATTTTCACGGATCCAGGTTAAGTATTTTGTTCATTCTTTATCTTTTCGTGCTCAGCTTGCAGTTTTTTAAATTCTGCCTCAAGATATTTAATTTCTTTTTGCAGTTGTTCTTTGGTTTTATTTAATCCTTCTATTTGATATTTTCTCTTAGAACGGATTATCGCTAAGCTATTTTCTTTGGCTGTGATTTCATTTTGTCTTTTAACATATATATAACCGATGAACCAGAAAGAAAGAAAGCTTAAAATGATAATGTAGTATAATAGAGAATTCATTTTTCTAAAGATAAAATGTTTTACTCTTGACTCTTGTTCTTGGCCCAGGTTAGTTTTTCTTTATCTAAGTATCCAAGGACCACCAAAGCATCGATTAATTCGAGATTGGAATTGGCTTTTTTGATATAGTTTTTGGCTTTTTCAAGCTGTTCATTTGTTATTAATCCTTCGAGTTTGAGTAAGTTAATGGGGTCGGGCTTTTCTTTTTGAGTTGATTTTGGAGTAGGCTGTTCGACTTTTTTTTCTTCAGTTAATTTTGTTTTTAGATTGTTTGCCTGTTTTTTTAGAGCTTCAACTTCAGCCTTTAATTTGCGATATTCTTCTGTCAGGTTTTTCTCTTCTTCTTTTAAGGTCTGTAATCGGGATTGAGCCTGCGAGTTGATCTGGACATAAAGCAGGGCGTTAATAATTGCGAAGATGAGAAAAATAAGAAGATATAAAAGCAAAGTCATTGTTGTTAATTTTTTTTCGATCTATTTGCTTGGAAAGTTTATGATTTCCCCTTGCCTTTTCGCTAGAATATGAAGTTTAAAAGTAGGCAAATCGCTGGCCATCCCAAAAAAATGTTTCCTTAAATAAAAACATTATAGAATATTCCAGCTTGATAGACAAGACTAGGTTAACAAAAAATAATAATCAAAAGCTTAGGTATAAAGAGTTTATTAGTATCGTGTCAGTAGTAGTTTTTTTCGTCACTATGAAGATTTAGGGTGAGTTTAAATAGTGAATTTTTGTTTTTCCTGTGTACTTTTTTTACATAACATGTTTAAAAAATTTTATAAACTCAATAAGCTAAACTAGTTTGAGTCTGTTTAAGATAAAGGAGAATAAAAAAATGTACAAGTTGATTATCAATTTAATAATGGTTTGTCTTTTTATCACTGGGTGTACAGCGTGGAAGTCAACAAAAAACTTTTACAAAGAATATATAAATCCAGATCCGGAAGTTGACCTACAAGCCAATGGGTTGGATAATAAACAAGAGGAATATTTTGCAAAGATTTTATATCCTATGGATAGGCAGCTAAGCGATGTTTTGCACAGGTTAGATGTTCAGGATAGTTATCCCGATGAAGTCTGGTTTGAGCAAATGTTGAAGGACTTTCCCTGGTTAAATGGTGTGGCCGCTATTGATAGAAATGGTCATATTTTGCTTAAGCGTCCTGCCTACTCCATGAAGACATTGAATTTTAGTGGGCTACTTACAAAAAGTTTGCGAGTAAATGAGCCAAAAGTTCGTGTTTGTGTCCAAGATTCGGTTTTTGGCCCGGAAGTATACCTAGGCCGACCTTTTTTTAAAAATAACCAAGTTCAGGGGTTCCTGGTGGTACATTTTGATCCCAGAACATGGGCAAGTTTAAGCCCCAGGCCTGAAGAATTGGCGATTATTGCTGAGGGGAAACTTATTTGGGCTGGTAAGTACGGAGAATTGAGTAAAGTGTTTACGCAAAGAAATAGAACCGAGATGCTTAAAAACAGTGTCTTTGGTCAGTTGGAGGTCAAGGATAGGAATTTTTATTGGTTCTCTAGATCACTGGAGGAAAATTGGCTCATATACTTGATGGCAGAGAGTAAGGGGGGATGAGATGCGTCAAATTACTGTAACAGAACATTTACTTGTGCATCAGAAAGCAAGTGCAATGGCTACCGGTCGATTTACTCGGCTGTTAAATGAATTAATATTAGCAGCTAAGATAATATCCAGAGAGGTAAACAAAGCTGGTTTGGTAGATGTTTTGGGATTTACCGGGGAGGTAAATGTCCAGGGAGAACAGGTGAAAAAGCTGGATGAGTACGCCAACAGGGTCATTATCCATCGTATGGAGAGAGCAGGGGTTCTGTGTGCCATGGCCTCTGAGGAGAATGCCGATTTAATAGAGATCCCGGCAAAATTTGGTCAGGGAGATTATATTTTGATCTTTGATCCCCTGGATGGCTCGTCAAATATAGATGTCAATGTGAGTATAGGCACTATTTTTTCCATTTACAGGCGTAAAGATGGTACTCGGCCAGTTGTTTTGAGTGATGTGCTCCAAAAGGGGGCAGATCAAGTGGCTGCAGGTTATTTTATTTACGGTTCATCAACTATGATGGTTTATACGACAGGAAATGGAGTGCATGGTTTTACTTTGGATCCCAGTGTGGGCGAATTTTTGCTTTCTCATCCGGATATTAAGATTCCGGAACAAGGCAAGATATATTCAATTAATGAAAGTTACTGGCATTACTGGGATGAACCTACTAAGCAAGTTGTTTCTTACTTTAAATCCCCTGAAAATGAGATTAATAGGCCATATTCCTTACGTTATATAGGTTCCTTGGTTGCTGATTTTCACCGCAATTTGCTCTATGGTGGTATTTTCATGTATCCAGCCGATTCAAGAGACCCCAAAAAACCTTCTGGAAAGCTCAGGTTACTATGCGAGGCCAATCCCATGGCCTTTATTGCCGAGCAGGCAGGTGGAATGGCTATTGATGGGCAGAGAAGGATTTTAGATATTGAGCCACAAGAACTGCATCAGCGGGTGCCTCTGTTCGTAGGATCGAAAAAGGATGTCCAGAAAGTAGCAGACATTTACAAGTGTAGTACATAGCAAGTTGAGAAATTGAACGGTAAAATTTAAGCTGGTTTTATATAGGTTCGACTGTTTTTCGAAACGGAGGTTATTCTTTTTTCTCGCGATGAAAGAGTGTGAAGTGGTAAAGAAAAAGGCAGGTGCTATATACCAGGTAATGACCGTGATTTCAGATATTGCTGATCAGACAAATTTACTGACCCTTAATGCAGCTATTGAGGCAGCTAGAGCAGGCGAGGCCGGTCGTGGTTTTGCTGTAGTGGTCGATGAGGTGCGCAAACTAGCGGAGAAGACCATTGAAGCAATTTAGATTGGAAGTTCTGAGAAGAGGTAGTATCTAAATAGAAGTTAAATAAAATCCCGCTTTAAGCGGGATTTTATTTTTTTAATTTTATTGACTGTTTGTTATCAATTCGGTAATTCTCTGAAATTCTTAGAATAATTATATGGACGGGATTTAATTCGGAGTTTAGAAGTAATTTGTTATTCTTTTTTTTGTGAGATAGTAATTATGTGAGAACTTTTAATATTGAGACCTTCAAACCACAATCTATGGAATAATGCTCTGTTTAGGAATTGAGACTTCATGCGATGAAACGGCTTTGGCCTTGGTGGATAAGGGCAAGCTGATTGGCGAAAGTATTGCTTCGCAAATAGATATCCATTCAATATTTGGTGGTATTGTGCCGGAAATAGCCTCCAGGGAACACCTGCGCACATTAGTTCCCTTATTTGATGATTTACTCCTAAAATGTGGAGTAGACACAAAAGATATCCAGCTTATTGCTGTGGCAAGAGGTCCGGGGCTTCTTGGTAGTCTTTTAGTCGGGTTGGGTTTTGCCAAAGGCTTGACCTTAGCCCTAGATAAGCCTCTGGTTGGGGTAAATCATCTTTATGCCCATTTGCTGGCAGCTGGTCTGGAGCAAGAAATCGAGTTTCCGTCTTTGGGGCTTTTGGTCTCAGGCGGGCATACGCATATTTATTTTATCCGATCGCCGTTTGATTTTGAGCTGCTGGGCAAGACCCTTGATGACGCTGCCGGTGAGGCTTTTGATAAGGTAGCTAAGTTCCTGAATTTGCCATACCCGGGAGGGGTGTATATTGACCGGTTCGCACAGAAGGCTGATCCTGATCCTGGTCTTTTCCCCAGGCCTTATATTGACAACGACAATTTAGACTTTAGTTTTAGCGGATTAAAGACTGCGGTGGCCAATTTTCTTAAAAAGAATAATCATTTAGCATTGAAGAGCATGGATGAAGTTGTTCCCGGATTTACGCCTGACCTTGAATTGGCAACGGTTTGTGCCTCCTTTAACTGGACTATAGCTGAAACTTTAAAGATCAAGTTAAGCCGAGCCTTAAAAAGAGTTAAACCTAGAAGTATTATCTTAGCTGGAGGAGTTGCGGCCAACACTTTGATTCGACAGACTATAGAAGATTTGTGCCAGAAAGAGAATTTGCCCCTGGTCCTCCCTAGTAAAAAACTATGTACTGATAATGGGGCCATGATAGCTTACTATGGAGAAATATTGGGGCTGGCGGGGTTGAAGCATGGCTTGGATTTAGAGGCAATTCCTAGAGGCAAGAAAATCCCCTGGGACTATATAAAAGATTGAAAGAGTGCCCATCGGCAAAGGGTTCTTTAAAAATGGTCTTTTTAAGACTCCGAAACTTTCGGTTAAGAGTCTGTGGCCAAACCTTACTTAAGAGGACAAATTTTCATAATTTTTTTCAATCCTGATTTCTTTCAAGCTGGTGCAAATGCCTGGATCCATCTATAGAGCCTGTGGCCGAACCTTTTATTAACTTAATTTCCAAGGTTTATTTCAGTCTTGGTTTCTTTCATGCTGGTACAAAGACTTGGACCCATCTAAAACTTGCTTGCGGACAGAGCATAATGGGACACTTTGGGCAAACAAATATTCTTTTTATTATCGATAGTTATGGCAAATAGTCCCCGATATTTAGCTTTGTCACCCCGATGCTCTGTTCTTCCGCAAGCTTCGTTAAGATTGGGTTACCCAAGCCGTTTGTAATGCATTTCAGAAACCAAGACTTTCAATCAGCGGTTAAAATGGGGTATGGCCACAGGCTCTTAAAATATTAACCAGTACCTAAAATATGGGTCAATGAGCGATTTTACAGAAAAATTGATTAAAGTAGGCATTGCCCTGACCAGAACCAGGGAACTGGAAAATTTTTTGGAGCTCATCCTGGGGGTCTAGGGGGGCAAGGGCTGGAATTTGTGCTGACTATGGTTTTAGAGGCTTTTTAATAACTATATATTTCAATGCCAGGCCTAATGACTGGCGCTATTTGTCCTGCGAGCGGTTAAAATTCTCAACTATTTTCCAGTATAATAAATTTGTACCTTTTATCACTTTTTTTGTACCTCATATCGAATTTGAAGTGCAAATTTTCAAGAAGGTTAATATTACATTTCTGAAATTCCACAAGGAAAAATTGATGAGGCAAGCTATTGGCCAAAACTTTGACCCCAAAAATTCTGGAAAATCAACTGGTGCTGGCATTTTTGAGTATACTGGTGAGGGCGTATTTAACTCAAAAAGTGAAAATTAGTTACAACCTACTTATTTATAAGCCTGAATCCGTGAATTGAATCCTTACCTCGTTATAATCATTGACCATGTTGAACGCCAGAGCAGGCTACTTCTTTCGCGCGTGCATGGACACAACTATGATATTGTGTTCGCTTTTTAAAGCAACAGGTATTCTTTTTGTAGATGTGCGGGAGAGCTGTCAGCGCTCTGGGGAGTTTGACATGAAGTAATTCACGGATGGAGGTTAAAACCTTTTTAAGGAGGACATGTATGTCTAAAAAAGCGACTATCGCGTGGACCAAGGTAGATGAAGCTCCAGCTCTTGCAACATATTCTTTATTGCCAATAGTACGGGCAATGACCAAAGACGCCAATCTAGAAATTGAGCTTAGAGATATTTCATTGGCTGGAAGAGTTCTGGCTCAGTTTCCAGATTACCTGCCAGAAGAGCAAAGAGTGCCAGATGATTTAGCTTTTCTTGGAGAGCTTGTCTTTAAGCCGGAAGCAAATATTATGAAGCTCCCCAACATCTCAGCATCTTTGCCTCAACTTAAAGAAACCATTCGTGAGCTTCAATCTCAGGGTTATGCTTTGCCAGATTACCCAGAAGACCCAAAAACTGAAAAGGAAAAAGAAATAAAAGCACGCTATGATAGATGTATAGGTAGTGTGGTTAATCCTGTTTTAAGGCAGGGAAATTCAGATCGAAGACTGGCTCAGGTTGTCAAAGAGTTCGCCAAGAAACATCCTCATAAAATGAGAGATGTCGATCCTCGTTCCAAAAGTTATCTGGCTCATATGGTTAGTGGGGATTTTTATGAAAATGAAAAATCTGTAACAATTGAAAAAGATACTAAAATCAAGTACGTTTTTACAGATAACAATGGTCAGGAAACAGTTTTAAAAGAAATTGAGGTTGGAAAGGGAGATGTAGTTGATGCGACTTTCATGAATAGACAAAAGCTGCGTGATTTCTTTTCGCAGGTAGTTGAAGATGCTAAAGAAAAAGACATTCTTTTTTCTTTGCACGTAAAAGCTACAATGATGAGAGTTTCTGATCCTGTTATCTTTGGTGACGCTATCAGGGTTTACTATAAAGAATTGTTTGAAAAATACAATAAAGAGTTGGAGGAGATTGGATTTAATCCTAACAATGGCTTGTCTGATCTTGAGGCAAGATTAACCAAATTGCCAGAAGATAAGCAGGCTGAGATCAAGAAAACATTAGAAGAAATTTATGCCAGGCAGCCAAGGCTGTATATGGTTGACTCAGATAATGGCATTACTAACTTGCATAGACCTAATGATGTTATTGTCGATGCTTCTATACCTGCAGTCATTAAAAATGGTTTAAAAGGCTGGGGGCCATCTGGAGAAGTTGACGATTGTGTTATTACTGTCCCTGATAGAAGTTATGCTACAATGTATCGTGAAATAGTGGAAGATATTAAAGTGAGAGGGCAGTTTGATCCAACTAAAGTAGGTAGTGTTGCTAATGTTGGCTTAATGGCAATGAAAGCTGAGGAATATGGTTCGCACGATAAAACATTTTTCCCTCCTGCTGATGGTACTATAAAAGTTGTTGATGGAGATGGAAAAATATTACTTGAGCATTGTGTAAATGAAGGAGATATTTATAGAAGCTGTATTACCAAAGATAAGGCAATTAGAAATTGGGTTAAGCTTGCTGTAGATAGAGCAGAAGAGAGTGGATGGACTTTAGTTTTTTGGCTTGATTCATTTAGAGCCCACGATAGAGAAATCATTAAGAAGGTTAAAGAAGAATTACCTAAATATAACCTTGACAATATTGATTATTACATCAAACCACCTCAAGATGCTATGAAGTTTACTTTAGAAAGGTTTAGAAACGGTGAAGATACTATTGCAGCAACAGGTAATGTACTAAGAGATTATTTAACTGACTTGTTTCCCATTATTGAAGTCGGAACAAGTGCTAGGAGCCTTTCTATCGTTCCACTTATTGCCGGAGGTGGTGTGTATGAGACAGGTGCTGGAGGTAGTGCGCCCAAGCATGTTCAACAATTTGTCAAAGAAGGACATTTGAGATGGGATAGTTTAGGAGAGTTCTTGGCTTTTGCTGAATCATTACAACTTGCTTACAAGCAATCTGAAGATAAAAAATTGCTTATTATAGCAAATGCTTTGTCTAAAGCTATTGGTAAATATCTTGATAATGATAAAACACCAAAGAGAAAGGTAGGAGAACTTGACACGAGAGGAAGCCATTTCTATCTTGCACTTTACTGGGCCCAGGCTCTGGCTGAACAAACTGAAGATGAGCAACTGGCACAAAAATATGCCAAAGTAGCTAAAGAGCTGGAAACAAATGAAGCAAAAATATTAGAAGAGATCCAGGCAACAGAAGGATCTCCTAAAGACATCGGCGGATATTATCATCCTGATAAAGAGAAAACTGAGTTTGCCATGCGGCCAAGTAAAATTTTTAGGGACATTATTGACTCCCTTTAAATTAATTCCCTGAAACCGTGAATTTATCTAATCATGACCGTTTTGAATATCAGAAAGAGGACTGTCCTTCCCGCACCTAATCGGATACGGTTGTATTAAATGAACTTCAGTTTTCAAAACAATAGGCCTTCATCCTTAGGTGCGGGGAGACAGTTCCAACTTAGACGGTTTAGATTTGAAATAATTCACGGCTTCATGTTGATAAGCTAGACAAAGCACTTCCTTTGAAAGGAAGTGCTTTGTCTATTTTTCTTAACTTTTTGTTTAAGTGTTAAGTTTTATTTAGCCTAAATCCTTGAGTTTTATTGTGCTTCGTTATAGTCCTTGACCATTCTGAACACCTGAGGGGGGCTGTACCTGTGCACTATTATACATTCTCCAGAGAATGGAATTGTAAAGAAAGTATATGTCTCTACACGGTGTTAATTGTGCAGTCGGGTAAGACTATTAGAGTTGGTGCTTCGGATGACAGTTTGGTCGTTGAAGCGCTGCTACCCATGCAAGATGTGGTTTATGTGTAACCCGGATGCTTTTACCGCGCAGTATGGCCGTACCTTTTAGCTGGCCAGTGTAACTTTAATACGGGATTATCTTGAATGGGAAGGACAAAAATATCGCCATTTCCCGATATGATTGTGCTGGTCAATATTAAGACAGGCGAGCGCACCATCCTGGAATATCTACTTGATCCCTACCTGGAACGATTGCCCCACGCCTTTACTGAAAGCTTAATTATAACCAACTAAAATGACCGGAGCTAATTGTCCCGTGAACGGTAAAAATTCACAACTATTTTTCCTGCATAATAGGTTTGTACCTTT
The DNA here is from genome assembly GCF_982781345.1 of Desulfovulcanus sp. Taxonomy (NCBI): domain Bacteria; kingdom Pseudomonadati; phylum Thermodesulfobacteriota; class Desulfovibrionia; order Desulfovibrionales; family Desulfonauticaceae; genus Desulfovulcanus; species Desulfovulcanus sp. The sequence continues at coordinate 55,625 of NZ_CEYAEZ010000004.1, read as the reverse complement.
TATCACTTTTTTTGTACCTCATATCGAATTTGAAGTGCAAATTTTCAAGAATGTTAATATTAACTTTATTAAATTCCACAAGGAAAAAAATGAGGAGAGAAACTAATGGCCAAAACCTTGACCCAAAAAATTCTGGAAAGTCATCTGGTCGTGGGCGAGTATGAGCCTGGGAAAGAAATAGGTATTCGCATAGACCAGACTTTGACTCAGGATGCCACTGGCACCATGTGTAACCTTCAGTTTGAGGCTATGGGCATTCCCAGGGTAAAGACTGAACTTTCAGTTAGTTATGTTGACCACAACACTATTCAGGCTGGTTTTGAGAATCCTGATGATCACAAGTACCTACAAACAATGGCTGCAAAATACGGGATGATTTATTCCCGTCCCGGCAATGGTATTTGTCATCAGGTACATCTGGAGAGGTTTGCTGCTCCTGGCAAAACCCTGCTTGGTTCTGACAGTCATACCCCAACTGGTGGCGGCATTGGCATGGTAGCTATTGGCGCTGGCGGTCTGGATGTTGCCGTGGCTATGGCTGGCGGGCCGTTTTATCTCACCTGTCCCAAAGTGGTTCGCATCAATTTGACAGGTAAATTGCCTGAGTGGGTGACTGCTAAAGATGTAATTTTAAAAGTACTGGAGATTTTTGGCAGCAAAGGCAATGTCGGATGCGTGTTTGAATATACAGGCGAAGGAGTAAAAACACTGAGTGTTCCTGAGCGGGCTACCATTACCAATATGGGCGCTGAGTGTGGGGTGACCTTTTCTATTTTCCCCAGTGATGAAGTGACCAGAGAATTTCTAAGGGCACAGGCCAGGGAGACAGATTGGGTGCCGCTGGCTGCTGATGAAGGCGCTGTTTATGAAAAAGAGGTGGAAATTAATTTAAGCGAGCTTGAGCCGATGATTGCCTGTCCGCACAACCCTGGTAATGTGAAAAAGCTGGCAGAAGTGGAAGGGCTGGCTGTTGATCAGGTTTGCATTGGTAGTTGCACAAATTCTTCTTATCGCGATCTTATGATCGTGGCTGAAATGCTGGATGGCAAGGTTTGTCATCAGGATGTGAGTTTTGTTGTTGCTCCAGGTTCCAGACAGGTTATGCGTATGCTGGCAGAGAACGGAGCGCTGGATAAATTAATTGCTGCTGGTGCCAGAATAGCTGAAAGCGCTTGTGGTTTTTGTATCGGCAATAGTTGTGCCCCGCGCAGCAATGGCGTGTCTTTACGGACCAGTAACCGCAATTTCTTGGGGCGCTGTGGGACAAAGTCAGCAGATGTTTATTTGCTTAGTCCTGAAGCTGCTGCTGCTGCTGTTATTACCGGCAAGGTTACTGATCCGCGTGCATTGGAGATAAGCTATCCTGAGATTATTCAGCCTGAAATGTTCTTAATTGACGACACCATGTTTATCGCTCCGTCACCAGAGCCAGAAAAGATTGAAATTTATCGTGGCCCAAATATTGGCGAGCCTCCAGTGAATGATCCCATGCCTGAAAAGATAGATGGCGTGGTAACCATCAAAGTTGGTGATGAGATTACCACCGACCATATCATTCCAGCGGGCAGCCGGATGAAATATCGTTCCAATGTGCCCAAATACGCAGAATTTGTCTTTGAGGTTCTGGATCCGGAATTTCATATCCGGGCCAAGGCCTATAAAGAGAAAAACAAACATAATATAATTGTTGGTGGTCTGAGTTATGGTCAAGGGTCTTCCAGAGAACATGCGGCAATTTGTCCCATGTATCTGGGGGTAAAGGCCGTTATTGCCAGATCTTTTGAACGCATCCACGCGGCAAATCTTGTGAACTTTGGTATTGCTCCGCTGCTATTTCTCAATGAGGCCGATTACGAGGATGTTGCTCAGGATGACGAATTGGAGATAGCGGATATGCGGGAAAAGATTAAGGCTGGCCAGGATCTGACAGTTGTGAATAAAACCAAAGGTAAAAGTTTTACCGTAACTTATCAGCTCTCAGACCGTCAGAAAGAGATCCTTTTGGCTGGTGGAACACTTAGCTATATGAAAATGAAAGCGTAAGGAGAGTATCATGGCACAACGCGGCATTAGAGAATATGATGCAAAAAGAATGCTGGCAAATTATCTGAAAGATAATCTGCCAGAGATTGCTTTTGAATTTAAGGGCGTTTTGGTTACACCTGAAACAGATTGGGACGTCCTGGTAAAAGAAAATCCCTGGTTGGCTACTGAAAAGTTGGTAGCCAAGCCGGACCAATTGTTCGGAAAGCGAGGCAAGCATGGCCTGGTCCTGGTAAATGCCAGCCTGGATGAGGTAAAGGCCTGGATTGGCGAAAGAATGAACAAAGACGTGACCATTGGCCAGGTGACCAATGAGTTGAATTGTTTTTTGGTCGAGCCATGTGTTCCACATGAGAAGGAATATTATTTGGCCATGACCACAGAAAGAGAAGGAGATAAGATTTTTATTTCTGCTCATGGCGGTGTAGATATCGAAGAGGTATGGAACACAGTCAATGAAGTATTTATTCCTATTCTTGCCAAAGAAAATATTGAGGAAAAGATTGCTCAGGCCATTCCAGAAGAAATAGAGAATAAGGAAGCTGTAACTCGCCTTGTAAAGGCATTATATGACTTCTTCGTTGATTATCATTTTACCTACCTAGAGTTTAATCCCTTTGTTTTAGAGGGGAACAAGTTTTTCCCATTGGATGCAGTTGCCCGCCTGGACGATACCGCTCAGTTCGAGTGTGTGGAGAAGTGGGGCGATCTTACCTTCCCAACACCTTTTGGACGCAAGAGCACTCCGGAAGAGGCATATATCAAGCAGTTGGATGCCAAGAGCGGTTCATCAATGAAACTCACCGTGCTTAATCCTAAAGGCCGGATCTGGACAATGGTGGCCGGCGGCGGCGCCAGTGTTGTTTATACCGACACCATTTCTGATCTTGGTGGGGCGCAGGAACTGGGCAACTATGGCGAATATAGCGGTAACCCCACCACAGACGAGACCTATGAATATGCCAAGACACTTCTTGACCTTATGACCAGAGAAAAAGATCCGCAGGGCAGGCCCAAGGTGCTGATTATAGGCGGTGGTATTGCCAACTTTACCGACGTGGCCAAGACCTTTGATGGCATTGTTAAGGCTTTGGAAGATTATACCGAGAAGTTAAAGGCCGTGAATGCTAAGATTTTTGTGCGCAGAGGTGGTCCCAACTATGAAAAGGGTCTCGCCAAAATCAAGGCTGCAGGCGAAAGGTTAGGCCTTAGCATTGAAGTTTACGGTCCAGAGGCCCACATGACCAGAGTTGTTAAACTGGCCTTGGAAGAACAAGCTGCTTAAGGAGGACACAATGTCAAAACCGGAATATTGTTTGTTTGATAGAAACACCCAGGCCATTATTTATGGCTATCAGCAAAGGGCAATCCAGCGGATGCTGGACTTTGACTATATCTGTAGACGCGAGACCCCCAGTGTGGCTGCCATTGTGGCCCCAACGCGTAACAACGGTTACCATAAATGTTTTTTTGGCAACAAGGAAATCTTGATCCCAATTTACAGGGAGTTTGATGAAGCTGTTGAAAAGCATGCAAATGCTGATGTGGTGGTCAATTTTTCATCCTATCGTTCTGCCTATCCCACGACTATGGATGCTCTGGCCAAGGACACCATCCGTACTGTGGCCATTATTGCTGAAGGCATACCCGAAAGATATGCCCGTATAATAGCGGCTACAGCCAAGGAGATGAACAAGTGCGTTATTGGTCCTGCCACTGTAGGCGGAATTGCTGCCGGCGCCTTCAAAATAGGAAACTCAGCAGGAACCCTGGAAAATATTATTCGTTGCAAACTCTATCGACCTGGCAGCGTCGCTTTTGTTTCTACATCAGGCGGTCTGTTTAACGAGTTGAATAATATTATTTCTCAGGCCACAAATGGAGTTTATGAAGGTATAGCTGTAGGTGGCGATTTATATCCTGGCTCGACCTTTATTGATCATTGTTTGCGCTATGAAGCCAACCCGGACATCAAGATGATGGTTGTCCTTGGTGAGCTGGGTGGTAAAAAAGAATATGAAGTAATTGAGGCCATGAAGGCCGGTAAAATTACCAAGCCTCTTGTTGCCTGGTGTACTGGGACCTGCGCCAAACTTTTCCCGGGCGAGGTACAATTCGGTCATGCAGGCGCCAGGGCCGGTGATGATTCCGAGACTGCCGAGGCTAAAAACAGAGCCTTTAAGGAAGCAGGTGCCATTGTCCCCAAATCTTTTGACGAGCTCAGGAAGGTCATCAGGGAAACTTTTGAGGACTTAAAGGCCAAGGGGGTTATTCCTGAGTTGGAAGAGCCAGAAGTCCCACCTGTTCCTGAAGATTATGCCGAGGCAAAAGCAAAAGGCAAGGTACGCCGGGCAACCAGTTTTATCTGCACCATCAGCGATGATAGCGGCGAAGAAGCTACATATAATGATATTCCCATTAGCTCGGTTGTCGAGCAGGGGATGGGTATTGGAGATGTCATTGGTTTGCTTTGGTTAAAATGCCGTTTACCGAAATGGGCTAGCGAATATATTGAAATGTGTATAAAGATTGTTGCTGATCATGGCCCCTGTGTCTCAGGTGCCCACAATGCTATCGTTGCTTCCAGAGCCGGAAAGGATCTGGTTTCTTCACTGGCGAGCGGACTCCTGACGATTGGACCCAGATTTGGCGGGGCCATTGACGGTGCTGCCTATTATTTCCGCAAGTTCTGTGATGAAGGCAAAACTCCCAGGCAGATGGTTAACGAGATGAAGGCCGCTGGTACCTTGATTCAGGGTATTGGGCATAAAATTAAGAGTGTACGTAATCCTGACAAGCGGGTTGAACTGCTTAAGAATTATGCCAAAGAGAACTTCCCCTCGACCAAATATCTGGACTATGCCCTTGAAGTAGAAAAGGTGACCACGGCTAAGAGGGGTAACCTGATTTTGAATGTGGATGGATGTATTGGAGTTTTGTTTGTGGATTTGCTGGCTAACTTAGGGTTCAGTTCAGAGGAAATCGGCGAAATTATTGATGCCGGAACATTGAATGCAGTTTTTGTTCTTGGCCGCAGCATTGGCATAATCGGTCATATTCTGGATCAGAAACGGCTCAAAGCCGGACTTTATCGCCATCCAATGGATGATATCTTGTATGCTACAGAGCCTCCACGCGAAGTAAGCTAATGAACATTCGATTAGGCTAGGCTTTAAAAAAAACAATGCGGGGGATTTCCCCCGCATTGTATAAGTTTTAAGTGTTAAGTTTTAGGTGTTAGGGAGAGGATATGTCTACGGTCCACACTACACTTAAAACTTAACACTTAAAACTCTATAAAAATAAAAAGAGGAGAAAGATGCGCAGACATAAGGTATCGATTATTGGTGCTGGAATGGTAGGTTCTACAACTGCTCATTGTTTAGCTCAAAAAGATATAGCAGACATAGTATTATTGGACATCAAAGACGGCCTCGCTGCGGGCAAGGGTCTGGACCTATTTGAAGCCTCGCCAATTAATGCATTTCATGGTCAAATTCAGGGAACAACGGATTTTGCCCAGACCAAAGGCTCGGATTTAGTGGTGATAACAGCTGGCTTGCCACGTAAGCCTGGAATGTCCAGAACGGAATTGATAGGAATTAACGGAAAAATTGTTGTCAATGCTGTTAAAGAGTGTATAAAATATTCACCAGAAGCAAAAATTATTATTGTCACTAATCCTGTTGATGCCTTGACCTATGCAGCCAAGAAACTTGTAGGTTTGCCACAGGCTCAGATTATGGGTATGTCAGGGATGCTAGATTCTAGCCGGTTACGTACCTTTATCGCCATGGAATTAGATGTTTCCCCTCAGGATGTTAAAGCAATGGTAATCGGAGCCCACACAGGGTCAAATATGATTCCTTTGCTTCGTCTGGCCAATGTAAATACAGTTCCATTGCCTGAATTGTTGGAACAGGAAAAGTGGCCAAAGATAATAGACAGGACAAAGAACGCAGGTGCAGAGATAGTTAGTTTATTACAGATCGGTAGCGCCTATTATGCTCCTGCAGAAGCGACAACAGAGATGGTTGATGCCATTTTGCGTGATAAGAAGCGCCTTATGCCATGTTCTGTATGCCTGGAAGGAGAATATGGCTTATCAGATTGTGCTCTTTGCGTACCTGTAATTTTAGGAAAAGATGGGGTCGAAAGGGTTATTGAGATAAAACTCACTGATGATGAAATGCAAGAAATGGCCAAAGGTGCTAATGTGATTAAAGAGATGATAGAGTGTATCGATGTTTGATTAAATTCAAGGAGAAGAAAATTGCGCGTTGCCTTAAATCTTCAGGACAATTTACTGAAAAAGGTTGAGGAAATAAGTGGCGAAAATGTTTTTGCCTGCTATCAGTGCGGTAAATGTTCTGCAGGCTGTCCAATGGTTGCAGAAATGGACCTTTTACCCAATCAGGTGATCCGTTTTCTGCAGATTGGCGCGGGTGAGGCAGTATTAGAAAAGCGTACTATATGGCTTTGCGCCAGTTGTTTTACTTGTGCTGCTCGCTGTCCTAAGGGTGTAAATTTAGCCAGGATGATGGAAGGTGTACGGGTGGCCATCTTGCGTCAGAGTAATGCCGACCAGGTTACCCCGCCTGAAATGGTCAAAGAGCCACTTCCTCAGATTGCGCTAATCAGTGCCCTGCGCAAATTTACAACTTAGAAGCTGGAAATGCTGACGGATAAAGTCTAAAGTTATTTTTCTGGTAACCAGTTTTATTCAGCTTTTACCTTTCAGCATTGAGCCAAATAATAAGGAAGGCAGATATGGAGATTGCTTATTTTCCCGGATGCACGTTGAAGACGACAGCAAAATCATTTGAGACATCAGCCTTAGCTATAGCCGAGTCATTAGGACTTAAAATTAAAGAATTGCCAGAATGGACTTGTTGCGGAACAGTCTATTCATTGGCCGAAGACGATTTAATGAAGCAGCTAGGCCCTATAAGGACTTTGGCTAGGGCAGAAGGCTTAGGTTATAGTACACTGACAACTCTTTGTTCAATGTGCTATAATACATTAGTTCAGGCGAAGCAATTTGTAGCAAAGGACTCGGATCGGCTCCAGAAGATAAATACCTTTATGGAAGAAGAGTCTGACTATACAGGCACGGTGGAAATCAAACATTTTTTGACTCTTCTTATGGAGCTGGGCTTAGATAGGATTAAAGAAGCAGTGCAAAATGATTTGGCAGGCAGAAAAATTGCCTGTTATTATGGATGTTTATTGTTGCGTCCACAGAGTGCGTCAATTGATGATTGCGAACAGCCACAAATTTTAGAGCAGCTCATGCAAGCCTTAGGCGCTGAACCGGTATTTTTCCCGTACCAGGTTGAATGCTGTGGTAGCTATTTAACAGCGGTAAAACCTGATATTGTGGCCAGGCGCGCATACAGGATTTTAGAAAATGCAAGAGAAAATGGTGCGGAAGCGGTCATAACGAGTTGTCCTTTATGTTCGTTTAATCTCAAAGAGCGCCAAAAAAATATTAAGGCCATTTATTCAGGTTTTAAAGATATACCTGTGTATTACTTTACGGAAATTATGTCCGAAGCATTAGGAATTACAAAAACAGTGGAGAACAGCTAATGCGCATTGGAGTATTTATCTGTCATTGCGGTAAGAATATAGCCGGGGTAATAGATATAAAAAGGCTGACTAATTCTGTAGCCGAACTAGAAGAAGTCTATTACGCAACCGATTATGTATACCTTTGTAGTGAACCCGGCCAAAAAGCAATCCAGGATCAGATCAAGGAACTTGGCTTAACCCATATAGTTGTAGCTGCCTGTAGTCCCAAGATGCATGCTACAACTTTTGCGCAGGCCTTGGAAGACGCGGGAGTAAATGCTTATCTGCTTGAGATTGCTAACATCAGGGAACAATGCTCCTGGGTTCATCCTCATGAGCCTGAAGAGGCTACCGACAAAGCTTTTGAGCTGATTAAGGCTGGTGTGGCCAAGGTCGGTCAGGCTGTTCCTTTGCAACCACTAAGCGTTCCTTTAAACAGAAAAGTACTGGTCGTTGGGGGAGGGATAGCCGGGATTCAGGCTGCTTTGGATATCGCCAATGGCGGTTTTGATGTGTACTTAGTAGAAAGGACGCCATCCCTGGGTGGACACATGGCCCAATTAAGCGAGACCTTTCCTACCCTGGACTGCTCGTCATGTATTCTCACACCTCGTATGGTAGAAGCAGCCAAACATCCTAAGATTCATCTATACACCTATTCCGAGGTCAAGGAAGTCCAGGGTGTAGTGGGGCAATATAAAGTAAAGATAGAGCAAAAACCGCGCTATGTTGACCCGGTGAAATGTACTGGATGTGGTGACTGTACCGAAGTATGTCCGGTGATTGTGCCCAATGAATTTGAGCAAAATCTAGGTGGACGTAAAGCTATATATGTTCCCTTTTCCCAGGCAGTACCTCTTAAATACACAATTGATTTGGAAAACTGTCTGAATACAAGAAAACTTGTTGTCTGCGATCAATGTTATAGGGCCTGTGGTCCCAAAGCAATAAATTATTTGATGGAGCCAAAAGAGGAAGAGATTGAGGTCGGGGCCATTGTTGTGGCAACCGGATATGATCTCATGCCTGTTGAGGATTTGAAAGAGTATGGCGGCGGATTGTATCCGGATGTTGTGTCAGGCCTTGAATTTGAACGATTGGTTACGGCTTCCGGACCAACTAGCGGTGTAGTCAGGCGTCCATCCGACGGCAAAATCCCTAAGCGGATCGTCTTTATTCAATGTGCGGGCTCGCGTGATCCTGAACACGGTTGTGCTTACTGCTCAAAGATTTGTTGTATGTATACTGCAAAACACGCCTTTATGTTTAAGCATGCTGTGCCTGATGGTGAGGTATTTGTATTTTATATTGATGTGCGAGCTGCGGGCAAAGGATATGAGGAATTTGTGCAGCGGGTTATGGAGGAAGAGAGGATTGCCTATTTGCGGGGCAAGGTATCTAAAGTATTTCAGCGTGATGATAAATTAATTGTATGGGGATCTGATACATTAACTGGTATGGCAGTGGAAATCGAAGCTGATATGGTTGTGTTGGCTCCAGCGGTTGTGCCAAGTAAAGGAGCAAAAGAGCTGGCCAAGCTTTTTAAGACGCCAGTTAATGAATATGGATTTTTAGATGAAGTTCATCCAAAACTCAGGCCTGTTGAGTCTTCGGCTATGGGGGTTTATCTGGCCGGAGCAGCTCAGGCGCCCAAGGATATCCCTGATAGCGTATCTCAGGCTAGTGCGGCTGCAAGCAAAGTCCTGGGTCTCTTTTCTCAAGAAGAGTTGGCTCTAGAACCGATCAAGGCAGAAGTTAATCTTGATAATTGTGACGGATGTGCGCTTTGCGTCGGAGTTTGTCCCTATGGGGCAATATCTTTGGTTCAGGATGAGCCTGACGGTCCGAGGCATATCCAGGTACATAAGGCCTTATGTCAGGGCTGTGGAGTGTGTATGGCTACCTGCCCGAAGGAAGGAGTCAATGTTGCTGGATTTACCTTAGCGCAACTGCGAGAGCAATTAAGGGCTATGTTGAAGTAGGCGAAGGGCTAAGGGGTGAGTAATTAAAGTAAATTTTGATTTAAGGACGGATAAGATGCTTAAAGCAAAAAGAAAATTATTAAATGCGGACAAATTACAGGTTCCTTGTGGCCGGCCTGTTGTTTTTGAGGAAAGGTGTAAAGGGTGCAGGCTGTGTGTAGAGTATTGTCCAAAACAGGTTTTAGAGATGTCAAAAGATTTTAATGAAAAAGGGTATCATTACCCACAACTTAAGCAGGGTCAGGAAAAAGATTGTATTAATTGCGGTTATTGCCAGGAAGTATGTCCTGATTTTGCGATATATGTAGAGAAAGTAACCAGTTAGCGGAGCGAGGGACAAAATATGGGAAAGGATGTTTTAACAGGGGTACATTTTATGAGTGGCAACCATGCCTGCGCTGAGGGTGCGATAGCAGCAGGCTGCCGTTATTATGCAGGCTATCCGATTACACCTTCAAATGAAATAGCCGAGAGAATGTCATGGCGTCTTCCGCAGGTAGGTGGTATTTATATTCAAATGGAAGATGAGATTGCTTCGATGGCCGCCATCGTCGGAGCTTCATGGGGAGGGGCAAAGTCCATGACTGCTACCTCCGGTCCAGGTTTTAGCCTGATGCAGGAAAATCTGGGGCTTGCTGTTATGACAGAAGCTCCATGTGTCATTGTTGACGTTCAGAGAGGCTCCCCTTCGACAGGATTGCCAACTCTTGTTGCCCAGGCCGATGTAATGCAGGCCAGATGGGGCAGTCATGGAGATTATGCCACTATATCCATTTCTCCTTCTTCACCGCAGGAATGTTTTGATTTTATGATTAAGGCCTTTAATTTGGCAGAGACCTGGCGGGTGCCAGTCGTTATGTTAAGTGATGAGAGCATTGCTCATTTGTCCGAACGAGTAGTGATTCCTGAGAAAAAGGATATAAAGACTGTTTTTAGAAAAGTGGCGACCGGTCCTAAAGAAGGATTTTTGCCTTTTAAGGTGGGAGATGATCTTGTTCCTGAAATGCCCATAGCAGGCACTGGCTATAGGGTACATGTGACTGGTCTTACTCACGATGAGCGGGGATATCCGGATTTAAGCCACCGGATGCATGAGCAACTTGTGCCCAGGCTGGTCAACAAGATAAAACAAAATGCTGAAAAGATTATTGAATATGAAGAATTTATGATTGATGATGCCGAAATAGTGCTAATAACATTTGGAGTGTCCACGAGGATCTGCCGCGCTGTGGTTAAACGGGCCAGGATGGATGGTTTAAAGTTGGGCATGCTGCGTCTGATAACTGTATGGCCATTTCCTGAGCAGAGGGTGATTGAACTTTCAAAGCAGGTCAAGGCGATGGTTACAGTTGAGATTAACCTGGGGCAGCTGGCATTGGAGGTAGAAAGAGTGGTCAAAGGCAGATGTGAGACATACCTCATTCCCAATGCTGGCGGAGAAGTCCATGAACCAGATATGGTATATGCCAGGGTAAAAGAGATTGCTCAAAATAGTTAGTTTAAGATGGAGAGAACAAAATGTCAGAAATAAAGCATCCTTCAGGGAAATTAGTCAGAGAAGATCGTATGCCCCATATTTTTTGTCCGGGGTGCGGAATTGGGGGTACGATTAGCAATATAGCAGAGGCCCTGCTGGAGAGCGGTCAAGACCTGGATAAGTTTACCGTTGTATCAGGTATTGGTTGCTCCGGTCGTGCAGCGGGGTATTTTAAGCTGGATGGGTTTCACACCACACACGGACGGGCAGTAGCTTATGCTACCGGGCAGAAATTGGCCAACCCTGATCTGAATGTGATAGTTTTCAGCGGAGACGGAGATTTGACCACCATTGGGGGAAACCATTTGATCCATGCTGCTCGCCGTAACATGGATTTGATTGTTATCTGTATCAATAATTTTAACTACGGTATGACTGGCGGGCAGATGGGCGGAACCACACCGACTTTGACCAAGACGACTACAAGTGTCTATGGAAATTTTGAGACTCCGTTTAATGTGCCGCTGCTTATGACTGCCTGCGGAGCCAATTATGTGGCTCGTTGGACTTCAGCCCATTCTCATTACATAAAGAAATCTTTTCACGAAGCCTTGGAGAGGGAAGGATTCAGGTTCATAGAGGTCATTTCCGCCTGCCCAATTAACTGGGGACGTAGAAACAAGATGCGCACGGGCATAGATTTGGTTAAATTTTTCCTTAATCAAACAGTGGTGAAGGAAAATCCTGATCCCCAAGATGCGGTTATCCAGATGGATACGCCTATTTTGTGCGGTGTGTTTGCAGATAAGGGACGCCCTGGCCTTTTACGCTCCATGCATGAGGTGCTGTCTCCCAAGGTGAAAGTTGAGAAGTTTAGAGGTGACGGAAAAGTAGAAGTGCCAGAGACTAAGGAAGAAGCTCCGGAGATTGTCAGCAGTCCGAAGAAGGTGGAGCAGGTCAAAATAAAGCTTGGTGGTCTTGGCGGACAGGGAATTGCTCTTCTGGGCCTGATTATGGGCCGTGCGACGTGTATTTTTGATGGTAATGAGGCAGTGTACTCTCAGGAATACGGAGCAGAAGCGAGGGGTGGTGCGTCGGCATCTAGCGTTATTATTTCGTCAGAGAAGATAGATTACCCTTATATTAAAGTTCCTGATGTTATGGTGCTCATGGCCCAGGCTGCTTTTCGCAAATATAAGTCTGAGATACAACCGGGCTGTACATTGTTTATTGATAAAGACTTGGTGAAACCAGAAGACTTGCCGGAAGATGTAAAAGTGTATGCTGTGCCTGCTACGCGTATGGCCGAAGAGGTAGGGCGTAAAGTAGTTGCCAATATAGTCATGCTAGGTTTTATCTCCGCTTTGACTGACTATATCAGCCTGGATGCAGTACAGTCAGCTCTGAAAATGTCAGTGCCCAAAGGAACAGAAGAATTTAACCTGAAGGCCTTTCAGGCTGGTTATGAATACGGGGAAAAGTTGAAGAAGGAAGAAGCATAGGAGGCCGAGATGGCAGAACAGGAATATACCATTGGTGAAAAGACCATTGTTTTAGAGGGCACAAAGAGGATACCCATTTATATAATGGGTAAACGCTATGAGGTCCTGGAAGGGCTTACTATTATGAAGGCCCTGGAGTTTGCCGGTTATCAAATTAAAAGAGGTTGCGGCTGTAGAGCAGGTATTTGTGGCGCTTGTGCCACGGTTTATCGCCTTAAAGATGATTACCGGCTCCGTTTTGGTCTGGCATGTCAGACCACGGTTGAGCCGGACATGTACCTGACACAGATTCCCTTTGTGCCTGCTAACAAGACTGCTTATAATATGGATGAAATTACCCCTGATGTAGGTACAATTGAGAAACTGTATCCCGAAACATTTCGCTGTTTGGCCTGTAATACCTGTACCAAAGCCTGTCCCATGGAGATTCCGGTAATGGACTATATACAGGCTTTGATGCGTGGCGATATTGCAAAAGCTGCTGAGTTATCACACAGTTGTATTATGTGTGGCATGTGTAGCATGCGTTGCCCGGCAGAGATACAGCATTTCCACGTGGCCATGCTCGCCCGGCGATTGTACGGCAAGTATATTCAGCCAAAGGCCGAACATCTGGCTAAAAGAGTGGAGCAAATTGAGGCAGGTAAATTTGAGTGGATGCTAGATGAACTAGAAGGCCTCTCTGATGAGGAATTAAAACAGAGGTATAAAGATAGAGAATGGGAGCCGGAACCATACGATCCGGCCTGGAAACCTCAAGACACTAAATATTTGATTCTGGAATAATAGAGTTTAGAGAGAAGAAGGCTACCTGCTACGAACTATGAGCTATTAAAAGGGGAAAGAGATGAAAAAATCTGGATATCCGGAAAGTTTGCAGGAGACGTTGGCCAAGGTAGAAGAAACCAGGCCAGAGCGTCTTAAGGAAGCAAAAAAGCAAAAATATTTTCCAAAATTATCGCCGGATGAATACCGGGGGGTATTGGAGAAATATCACCCTGATTATAAGCCTGAAGGTCGGAAGCCGTTGCAAGTCGGACCAAATAAAGGAGATTTGTTGCAACCCGAATTAATCGAAGTCTTACAGGGACGGCCTTGGATTGATCCGGCTACATTTGCCTCAAGGCTTAAATCTCCTGATTTTAGCACTGATGTATTGATCATTGGAGGAGGCGGTGCTGGGAGCGCTGCTGCTATTTTGGCCACGGAGCAAGGTGCTGACGTTATTATGGCTACCAAATTGCGTCATGGTGATGCCAATACTGTGATGGCTGAAGGCGGGATCCAGGCTGCTGACTTGCCTTATGATTCCCCCTACTTTCATTTTTTGGATACAATTGGTGGCGGACACTTTACCAATGATAAAAAGTTGGTTCGGGCCCTGGTAACAGACGGTCCTCTGGTCATGAAGTGGCTGGAAGATCTCGGGGCTATGTTTGACAAGGAACCAGACGGGACCATGAAGGAGCTCAAAGGTGGCGGGCTTTGCCGGCGGAGGATGCATTCTTCAGCAGATATGACCGGCTCAGAAATTATGCGTGTCTTGCGAGATGAAGTCCGCAACCGCGAAGACAAGATCAGGGTCTTGGAATTTTGTGCAGCTGTTGAATTGTTGCTCGATGAAAGTGGGGCTATCGGCGGAGCCGTACTCTATAATTTGGATACTGAAGAATATATCGTTGTTCAGGCCAAAGCAGTAATTTTGGCCACAGGTGGTTCAGGCCGCTTACATTTGCATGGTTATGCCACCACCAATCATTATGGAGCTACGGGAGATGGCCTTGCCCTGGCTTATCGTTTGGGCGTGCCTCTGCGTAATTTGAAATACGCCCAGTTTCATCCCACTGGAGCTGTATATCCTGAGCAGTGCGTGGGTATGCTTATCACAGAAAAGGTAAGGACATTAGGTGGTGAGCCTGTAAATTATCACGGTGAGAGGTTTTGCTATCCTCTGGAGCCAAGGGATGTCGAGGCCGCTCTGTTTATCCGCGAATGTCTGGAGCGGGGCAACGGTATTGTCACCCCCACCGGTAGAGTTGGTATCTGGCTTGATTCACCAATGATCGATATGTTGCATGGTGAAGGCACAGTAGCCAAAGCCCTGGCCGGCAAATATTTGCAATTTAAGCGTTACGGTATTGATATAGCTAAAGAGCCCATGCTTATCTTCCCCACTCTGCATTATCAGAATGGTGGACTGGAGATTAATGAATACGGAGAAACTAGAATCCCAGGATTGTTTGCAGCGGGAGAAGTATCTGGCGGGGTGCACGGCGATAACCGGCTGATGGGTAATTCCTTACTCGATACCAATGTATTTGGCCGTCGTGCGGGTGCAAAAGCCGCCCAATTTGCCAACCAGAGAAAGGAGGTCAAGTCTCTAACCCTAACGCATGTAGAAAATTACTTGAAAGAGCTGAAGCAGGCTGGCGTTGAGCCTGAGATGAAATCTCCTGTGGTATTACCAGACTATAGAAATCCAGAGGTAGTCCAGAATTAGTTGAGCAGTAAAATGGTTAAATAGTCGAGTATGTTAATATAACTAGTACACCAACAAACCAATAAATTAAAAAAGGTGTTGGCTGATGAAAGTCCATGAGTATCAAGCAAAGGAATTATTTGCCCGGTATGGTATTCCAGTGCCCAAGGGCAAATTAGTAACGCAGGTGGAAGAGGTTGAGGATGCAGTTAACGAGCTGGGATTGCCAGTGGTTATCAAGGCCCAGATCCATGCCGGGGGGCGCGGTAAGGCCGGAGGTGTTAAACTAGCCAAGACCCTGGATGAGGCACGCGAAATCACCCGGGAAATGTTGGGCAAGCCCCTGGTTACTCACCAGACCGGAGGGCAGGGAACTATAGTGCGCAAAGTCCTGGTGGAAGAGGCCGCGGCCATTAAAAAAGAATTTTATGTAGGTATGGTTATTGACAGGGCTAAACGCTGCCCGGTTATGATGGTCAGCCCGGCTGGTGGAATGGAGATCGAAGAACTGGCTAAAGAAAAACCTGAGTTGATTTTTAAAGAGCCGATTGATCCGTTTTTAGGATTACTACCTTTTCAGTGTCGTTCATTGGCCTTTAAGCTTGGCGTAGATATTAAGAGTGGCGGTAAACTGCTCGCTGCTTTGTATAAGCTTTTCATCAGCCTGGATTGCTCTCTTGCAGAGATCAATCCCCTTATTTTGACAGAAGATGGACGGCTCTTGGCCATTGATGCAAAATTGAATTTTGATGACTCTGCCCTATTCAGACATCCTGATGTAAAGGAAATGCTTGATCCTGATGAATTGGATCCATTGGAATATGAGGCTTCAAAATATAATCTTAACTATGTTAGACTGGATGGAAATGTAGGGATTATGGTCAATGGGGCCGGCCTGGCCATGGCAACCATGGATGTTATTAAATTGGCAGGCGCAGAACCGGCAAATTTTCTAGATGTGGGCGGAAGTGCTAATGCAGAAATGATCGCGCAAGGGTTTAAGATTATTCTTTCCGATCCGAATGTAAAACTCATTTTTATTAATATTTTCGGAGGAATTTTACGCTGTGACGTACTAGCCCAGGGTGTAATCGAGGCCGCCAAGCAAGTAGATATTCCTGTGCCTATTCTGGTCAGGCTTGAAGGGACCAATGTGGAGCAAGGGCGTGAGATGCTGGCGAAGTCAGGCTTGAATTTTGTTGTTGGTAAAGATCTAAGTGATGCAGCCAGGAAAATTGTAGATATTTTGGGTTAAAGGAGTGTGGAAATGGGTATCTTGGTCAATAAAGAGACGCGTGTCCTGGTTCAGGGAATAACAGGTAGAGAAGGTGTTTTTCATACAACACAGATGCTGGCCTATGGGACTAAAGTAGTCGCAGGCGTAACTCCAGGAAAGGCTGGTCAGCAAGTAGAAGGTGTGCCCGTATTTAATACGGTTGAAGATGCCGTGCAGGAAACCGGGGCCAATGCATCGGTAATTTTTGTTCCCGCGGCCTTTGCCTGCGATGCTATTTTTGAAGCAGTTTCTGCCGGAATAAAATTGGTAGTTTGTATTACCGAAGGGATTCCAACACTGGACATGATGAAGGTCAAACGTTACTTAGCCGGTCACCCGGATGTTGTTGTCATTGGACCTAACTGTCCAGGTCTTATTGCGCCACCTGTTCAGTGCAAAATGGGTATTATGCCGGGCCATATTCACACACCGGGGCCTATTGGCGTGATTTCGCGCAGCGGTACCCTAACTTATGAAATCGATTATCAATTGACTCAGGCAGGATTAGGTCAGAGCACTTGTATAGGGATTGGCGGAGATCAGATTCCAGGGACCAATTTTATAGATTTGCTTAAGCGTTTTAAAGATGATGATGAAACCCAAGGTGTGGTCATGGTTGGCGAGATTGGAGGGACTGCTGAGGAAGAAGCTGCCGAGTGGATAAAACAAAATTTTAATAAACCAGTAGTCGCCTTTATTGCAGGTAGAACTGCTCCTCCGGGTAAGCGTATGGGCCATGCTGGAGCAATTATTTCTGGAGGCCAGGGTACTGCCGAAAGCAAAATGGAAGCTTTAAGAGCTGCCGGGATTTATGTGGCAGAGGATTTAGGTACTCTGGGCCAGACAGTTAAGGAAGTAATGGGCTTGTAGTTGTTTAAAGGCAACTAACACTTACATAGAGAAGGCATAAGGCATAAGGAAAGAGTCAAATTATCTGGGCCCTTCAACCTTAGCCTTACGCCTTTTTTTTAACAGTAAAATTTATGATCCTACCATTCTTAGATAAGTCTCCACAGATTCATCCCAGTGCATATATTTTTGAGAGTGCAGATATTATTGGTGACGTTACCATTGGGGAGCAATCCAGCATTTGGTTTAAGGCCGTTGTTCGAGGTGATGTTCACTATATCAGGATAGGGGACAGGACAAATGTTCAGGATGGGGCTCTCTTGCATGTGACCCGTGACACACATCCTTTGGTTATTGGTAACGATGTAACTATTGCTCATGGTGTTGTCCTTCATGGATGTACCGTAAAAGACAGGGTACTGATTGGGATGGGGGCTATTGTTCTGGATGGGGCAGTAATAAATGAGGACAGCATTGTTGGAGCTGGGGCTTTGGTGCCACCAAATATGGAAGTGCCATCACGTACTTTAGTTGTTGGAGTTCCAGCTAAGGTAGTAAGGGAATTGAAGGAATCTGAAGTTAAGCATATCCAACAATCTGCAAAAAATTATATACGATATGTAGAAAACTACAGGAAGTCAGGGGTGAAAAATGTCAACGCAAGCAAAAAAGAATAAAAAGAAGAAAAAAATTCCTAGATGGGCATTTGTGAAGTGTCGTGGTGGTGAGCGGGCTCCCCGCTCTTTTTTTTACCCTGATGATATAAAAGATTGTACTCAAGCAGTCGAGAAACTTGGGCCTAACCTGGTGTGTAAGATCGGTTGCTTGGGCATGGGGACTTGTACTCGCGTTTGCCGTTTTGAAGCCATTTCTATGAGTGAAGATGGTTTGCCAGTAATTGACCAGGAAAAGTGTACTGGCTGTGGCAAATGTGTTAGGACATGTCCGCAAAATGTATTGGAGCTTAGATCAGTCTTGTCTATGCTCTTTAGATTTAATCGCGGAGATGACTGCCTTGCTCCCTGCCAGCAAGCCTGTCCAGCTCAGATTGATATTCCTCGTTTTATCAAGGCCATAGAGGTTGGGGACTTTACTCGTGCTCTTATGATTATCAAGGAACATATGCCCATGCCCCTTACCCTGGGACGCGTATGTCCGAGACCTTGTGAAGACACCTGTCGTCGTCAGCAGGTGGATGAGGCTGTAGCTATAAATTATTTAAAGCGTTTTGTCGCAGACCTGGAGTGGAAGAGTAAAAAGCGCATTCCTCTTTATGTAGCGCCTGATACCGGTCATAAGGTCGCAATAATAGGGGGCGGTCCTGGAGGACTGTCTTGTGCGTATTTTTTACGCAGGTTTGGACATTCGGTAAAGATTTTTGAATCCATGCCCAGGCTTGGAGGCATGTTGCGGTACGGCATTCCTGACTATCGTTTGCCGCCTGAAATTTTGGACTGGGAGATAGAAGGAATACTTGACTTGGGGATAGAAGTCGAAACCGAAGTGGCCTTAGGCCGTGATTTTACCTTACAGGATCTGAAGGATAGAGGCTATGAAGCTATCTTTCTGGCTACAGGCGCATGGAAAACCTGGGCCCCTCGCATGGAAGGGAATGATGCCAAGGGGGTAATGTCAGGGGTAGAGTTTTTGCGTAAAGTGGCCGAGGGGAATCCGCCCAGCTTGGGTAAAAGAGTAATGATAGTGGGTGGTGGCAACGTGGCCATGGATGCTGCCCGGACAGCCCTGCGTCTGGGAGCAGAAGATGTCTGCGTTATCTACAGGCGCAGCAGACAGGAGATGCCCGCCCTGGAAGAAGAGATAGAAGCCGCCGAGGCAGAAGGCATAAAATTTTTGTTTCTGACCAATCCTGTAAGATGCGTGAAATGTGAGAGAGGGAGATTACGCGAGATTGAGTGCATCCAGATGGAATTGGGAGAACCTGATGCGAGCGGTCGTAGAAGGCCTCAGCCCAAGGAAGGGTCTGAATTTTGTTTACAGGCCGACAATTTGATTTTGGCCATTGGCCAGTATCCTGATACGGAAATTTTTAAAAATGATCCATTAGGAAAGACACTGGAAATTACTAAATGGGACACTATTACTGTTGATTCTGCCACCTGTCAGACTATTATCCCAGGTGTCTTTGCCGGAGGTGATCTGGTTATTGGCCCTATGCGCGTGGTGGATGCTATTGGCATGGGCAGGCTGGCGGCTAGAAGTATTGACATGTATCTGCGAGAGGGCATTGTCAAGCCAGTGGAAAAGATGTTATACAAGCCTTTTCCGGAGATTAAGGTGGTAAAAAATATTGAGAAGGCAAAGCGCCAGTCCATGCCTCATCTTGAGGTAAAAGAGAGAGTAACAAATTTTGCCGAAGTTGAACTTGGATATGATGAAAATGCCGCCCTTGCCGAAGCCAAAAGATGTCTTGATTGCGGTCTGCAATGTTACGGATGAGAAGCTTGACAGGGACAAGTCAGGGCACTATTTATGAATCTTATAATAAAAATTGAGGAGGAGAATTAAATGGCAACGCAATTAACAGACAGTAACTTTGAGGCCGAAGTTTTGAGGAGTGATATTCCGGTATTAGTTGATTTTTGGGCTCCGTGGTGTGGACCGTGCCGGGCGATTGCCCCTGTGATTGATGAGTTGGCTCAGGAATATGCCGGACAGGTAAAAATAGTTAAAATGAACGTGGATGAGAATCCCTCAACCCCGGGTAAATATGGCATCCGGGCTATCCCAACGCTGATTCTTTTTAAGGGTGGTGAGGTAGTCGAACAGATTACCGGAGCTGTTTCGAAGGCCAGTCTCAAGCAGATGATAAATGAGAAAGCACTATAAGTAGATGAAAATATACGACGCGTTGGTAATTGGCGCAGGGCCAGCGGGGACCACAGCTGCCTTATATCTCTTGCGTTCAGGAGTATCTTTGGCCTGGGCCGAAAAGTTGTCACCTGGCGGTCAGATGCTTTTGACCGAGCGGGTTGATAACTATCCGGGCTTCCCCAAAGGAGTGACAGGCTTCGAACTAGCGGAGACATTTGTCCAACACCTGCAAGGCTTTTCCTATGATCATTTTCAAGACGAAGTCCTGGAAATGAAATTAAATCCAGGTGCAAATCAGATAAAAATAGGAGAACAATGGATTGAGGCCAAGACGGTTATTATCTGCTCTGGCGTTAAGTGGAAGAAGTTAGGTGTTAAAGGAGAAGATAGGTTTGTTGGCCGAGGCCTGTCTTATTGTGCTCTTTGCGATGGTAATTTTTTTAAAGACCAGGTCGTGGCTTGTATTGGAGGAGGGAATACAGCTCTTGAGGAATCTTTGTATTTATCCAAGATCGTTAAAAAAGTATATTTAATTCATCGTCGAGATAAGTTTAGAGGGGCTAAGATTTATCAGGAAAAAGTTTTTCAAAATCCCAAGATTGAGATTATCTGGAATACCGTAGTCCAGGAATTTGTAGGTGAGAATGAATTGCAGGCCTTGCGGCTGAAAAATGTAAAAACAAGCAAAGAATCAATATTGCCAGTAAATGGGGCTTTTATTTTTATAGGTGTTGCACCGCAGGCTGATTTTGTAGCGGAAGAAATTAAAAGAGATGCAGACGGCTTTATTATAACAGATGCAGAAATGAGGACCAATATGCCTGGGATTTTTGCGGCAGGTGATATACGTTCTAAATTATGTCGTCAGATATCTACAGCTGTCGGTGATGGGACCACGGCCGCGAATAGTGCAAATTTATATCTGGAAGGATTTGATGGATAAGCAGAGATTCCGTTTTATATTTATTTTGCTGTTCGTATTTTTGTGTTCGGGATGTGGAGTTATTGATTATTTTTTCTTAAGTCCTCCTGAAGACACTGCCCAGGAACTGGCTGAGGCAGGTTACGAGGCCATGCAGGCTAAAGATTACAGCAAGGCCATCGAGTATTTTACTAAGTTGAGGGATCGCTATCCTTTTAGTCCTTATACGCCAATGGCCGAAATCAGTCTTGGCGATGCCTATTTCCTAGATGAGCAGTATAAAGCTGCCGTTGAAATCTACAAGGAATTTGAATCATTGCACCCCAGGCACAAAGCAATTCCATATGTTCTCTTTCAGATAGGAGTAGCTAATTTCAAACAGTTTAAATCTATTGATCGGCCTCAAAGCAATATGACTGAGGCTCTAGAATATTTTTATCGGGTCAAGGAGACATTCCCTGACACAAAATACGCTAAAGAAGCAGATCAGTATATTCTAAAGTGTCGCAGATATCAGGCCGAGCATGAGATTTTTGTGGCAGATTTTTACTGGCGCACGGAAAAATATCTTTCCGCCTGGAAGAGATATGAGTATGTAGTTGAAAACTATAAAGATTTGCCTGATATAATCCAATATGCCCGGAGAAGAGGAAAATTGGCCTATTTCTTATATCAGAAAAAAAAATCAGAGCAAAAAATGGAACAGGAACAGGGCAGTTGGAAGAAATGGTTTGACTGGCTATGAGTTGAGTATAAAGTTTTGTGGTTTGAGCTAAATTGTTTTGCCAGCAAACAACTTAGTGCACCCTGTGAACTGATACCATGGATGTTTAAACTACAACAAAACTTTGCAGAATTTTTAAGCGGTCCTCTGGGCCGCTTTTTTTGTATTTGGAGGATGAAATGTACCCGCAAAATTGGCTGGAGCGATTTGCTGTAGATGATCAAATATTGGGCCAGGCTTATGAGCAATTGGGAGCGGTAAAGAGATCCTGGCTAAAGAAACTCATAGCCAATCTTTACAACTATTATGGACGCGAAGAGGTTCAGGAAAAGGTTGTGAGCCTGACTCAGGGTCAAGGGCTTAAAAGTTATGTTCAAATTACCCCCTGGAATCGACTGGTTTGCGTCATTGACAACCAATTTAAGGCTGCCAACAAGGTCTTGGCAGCTATTATGCCAGCCGTAATGACCGGAACAAAAGAGATTATTGTTATCGTAGAGAACTGGGAGGAAAATGAACCTCCTGAACAGATTTTAGTGGGGCTGGAACTTATGGGGGTGGAAAGTATTCTGGCTATGAGCAGAGAGGATATTTTAAATTTTATTCAGGAATCAGAGAATAACAACGCTTTAAACGGTTTGTTTTATTTAGGTCCCAAACAGATCCTTTCTCAGGCACTTGGTCAAAAAAGGGATTATTTTTTCTGGACTCCGCGGCAAATCAAGTTGGCAGGGATTGTTATTGATGCTAGTAAAGAATGGGACATAGATGTGTTGAGTTGGGCCAATCCGGAGTTAGATTTTATTGTCCTTGGTGATAGAAAAGAGAAATGGCCGCAAAATTTTCATCCATTTAAGGGCGAGAAAGAAAGTTTTTGGTCACTGGATTTTGATGTTTTATTTGCGTCAGAGAAGGAGTTTGTGAAAAATAGACATATAAGTTTGGGGTTTGGGCCAGGTCAGGAGGGTAGTTGGATTTGGCCGGACCTGGACAAGGCACTCTTTTATCAAAGGAGGGTGTTTTGGAAATAAAGTATAAGGCTAAACGGTTAAAAGGTAAAAAGGTGAAGCAGATTGAGTTAAACCTCTAGCCTCTTAACCTATTAATCATATTGGAGGAGAGATGAAAACCAAGGCTCTTCCGGGAAATTATTTGGAAAAGATAAGAAATATAGGCATTATTGCCCATATTGATGCAGGCAAGACTACTTTAACAGAGAGAATCTTATTTTATGCCAAAAAGATTCACCGGATGGGAGAGGTGCATGAAGGGACAGCAACCATGGATTATCTGCCTGCAGAACAGGAAAGAGGCATAACTATTGTTTCCGCATGTACAACCTGCGGGTGGAAAGATAAAGTTATCAATATAATTGATACTCCAGGGCATGTAGATTTTACTATAGAAGTGGATCGGGCATTGAGAGTCCTTGATGGAGTGGTTGCTGTATTTTGCGCAGTCGGAGGAGTAGAACCTCAAAGTGAAACCGTGTGGAAACAATCTGAAAAATATCATATACCCAAGATTGCCTTTATCAATAAAATGGACCGGATAGGCGCTAGTTTCGAAGCAGTTCTTGAGGCCATGCGTCAAAAATTGCAGGTTGTTCCGGTGCCTATCCAGGTGCCCTTGGGCCAGGGAGAAGATTTCAAGGGGGTTATAGATATTTTACGCATGCAAAAGCTTAAATTTAATCCCCAGGACCAGGGTCAGACTTTTGAGCGTTTGCCACTTGAGAAGGAAGAAAACGAATATGCTATCAAGTGGAGAGAATATTTGTTTGAACACCTGGCAGAGATAGATGATAGTGTTTTGGAATCTTATCTTGAGGGGGAGGAAGTCTCCCTTGATGAGGTGAACAGAGTCCTGCGCAAGGCAACTCTGGACTTAAAACTTGTACCAGTGCTTGCTGGTTCGGCTTTAAAAAATACAGGGGTGCAACCTGTATTGGATGCTGTGTGTAATTATTTGCCTTCCCCGGCTGATGTTCCCCAGATTGAGGGTATTGAACCATCAACAAAGGAGAAAAAGTTTTTTCCCATATCTCCAAAGTCTCCATTGTCAGCCCTGGCTTTTAAGGTGACAATGGAGACTGGTCGCAAGCTGGTTTTGTTACGAGTGTATTCGGGTAAGATAGTTTCCGGCCAGACAGTATATAATGTCAGCCAGAAGGTGGAGGAACGCGTGGCCCGTCTATTCAGGTTGCATGCAGACCATAAAGAAAAGATAGAAGAGGCTGTTGCCGGGCAGATAGTTGCCGCTGCCGGATTAAAAAATACCAAAACCGGGGACACCATGTGTTTGCGAGAGAATCCTATCCTCTTGGAAAAGATCTCAGAATATAAGCCAGTTATATCTATGGCTCTGGAACCTAAAAATAACGCTGAAGAGGAAAAGCTTCTCCATGCACTGGATAAGGTGCTTCAGGAAGACCCGACCCTTTTTGTTGAACGGGATAAAGATACTGAGCAGCTAATTATTTCGGGCATGGGCGAATTGCACCTGGAGGTAGTACTGGATCGGATAAGAAAAGACTTTGGGGTGGAATTTCGGGCCGGCCAGCCCCAGGTTGTCTATCAAGAAACCATTGCCGATAAGGCCTTTGGTGAGGCAGAATTTGCCAAGGAATTGGGTGAGGATGTCCATTATGGTTATGTTCGGCTTATGGTTGAACCTTTGTCCAGAAATAGCGGAAGAGAGATAAGATTTGAGATCAATAAGCAAGCCTGGCCAACTGAATGGATAGAGGCTGTGTATAATGGTATTGAAGACGGCCTGCAGGCAGGAACTATCAAGGGGTTCCCTGTTCAGGATATTCGCGTTGTGGTTCTAGAGTTAAAAAGCGCAGAACAAGGGTCAAGTCCTGTAGGATATAGAATGGCTGCGGTTATGGCTTTGAAAGAGGCTCTAAGCAAAGCCAAACCAATGCTTTTAGAACCTATCATGTGGGTAGAAATCTATACTCCTGAAGAGTTTGTTGGCGAGTGTATTAGCCTACTTGGGGCAAAAGGTGGACGTATTGAAAATATGTTTGATCGGCATGGTCAAAAAATTATACAGTCTCTAACTCCTTTGCGAAAAATGTTTGGGTTTTCTACTGATCTGCGTTCAGCAACCCAGGGACGGGCTGCACTAAGTATGAAGTTTGATCGGTTCGATACTTTTGACTCTTAAGAAACAGAAAGTAATTAATCAGTGAGTGTGAAGAAGTAAGGAGCGAACCAATTATTTAATTAGTTTAAGTGAGGGGGCCGGCCCCTCACTTTATTTAAGCGCAAATCAAGGAGCCTAATTTAGTGACATTGCCCCACTACTAAATACTTTGCTTCAGACCTGAAGCATTAAGGTGTTCAGGAAAAACCACTGCTTCCACAGGAAGATGTATTGGATTTTGCTGCTTCTCCTGAACCGACTTTGGAAAAGACCTGAGACAAACATCTTTGGACCTTTTCGCTTTGACATTTGGGACAGCGAATATAACTCGGCTTTTCACCAAAGACTAATTCTTCAAATATGTTGTGACAATTGAGGCAGGTAAATTCATAAATGGGCATTTTTTCCTCCTCCTAATAAAAATTGAAAAAAATAGATAAAAGTCTTGTTTAAATTCATTTTCTTTGGCATGAATAAAACTATATAAGTTCAGAATCAATTTTTAACCTTAACCTTTAACCTCCGACTAATAAACCTTATTAATTTTTCCAGGGGGCTTTTCATGGCAGAAATAAAAAAAATACTTTGCGCGATTGATTTTTCAGAAATCAGTTCAAAAGTGGCGGATTATACACAGACCATAGCTAAGTCTTTGGGAGCAAGTGTCAAGGTGGTTTATGTGGCTCCCAGCCTTTCTCAATATGTTGGTTTTCATGTCCCACCCACTTCCATTGAAAGTTTCGTGGGGGAGATTGTCTCCGGAGCAGAAAAAACAATGGATATTTTTGTCAAGGAAAATTTTACAGAGGTAGATGTGAGTGCTAACGTTATCACTGGTTATGCCTCAGAAGAGATTTTAAACTTTTCAGAGCAAGAAGAGGTGGATTTGATAGTTATGGGTACACACGGTCGCAAAGGGATTGACCGTATCCTGTTTGGCTCAGTAGCAGAGAAGGTAGTAAAGAGAGCTAAAATGCCTGTGTTAACCATTAGACCATAAAGAAACAGTGTCTTTTTTAAAGATTTTTCAACCGGAACTGGCCAGCTGTGGGCTGGACTTGGGCAGTACATGGGTCAAAATTGTCAGGCTGACTCAAAAGGGGAAAAAAGTACATTTAGATCGTTTTGCCCGATTGCCCTGGACAGTAAATGATTTTGATAGGCCGGAAAACAGCGGGGCAAAAATCAGGAGCCTGTGGACTAAGTTGGGGCTAAAGGACAAATTTGTTGTCTCCTCCCTGGCCGGACATTCGGTCATTGTCAAGCGTGTCACGTTCCCTAGAGGTTCAGAAAAGGACCTGGCGAATAATGTGAAGAAGGAGGCAAAACAATATATTCCTTTTGAAATCAAAGATGTTTACCTGGATTTTCAGGTTATAGGTCCGGGACATAAAGAAAATACAGTAGAAGTCCTCCTGGTGGCCAGCAAGAGAAATGTAGTCCAGAATTTAATTAAAGTTCTGGAATATTCACAACTATCCTTGAGAGTTGTTGATGTGGATGCCTTTGCCCTGAGTAACTGTTTTGAATTCAACTATCCAGAATTGTTAGAAGACCCGGTTTATCTTTTAGACATTGGTGGTCAGGAGAGCGTTTTTTGTGTATATTGGTATAAACAGCCTATTTTTTTCCGGGAAATGGGGTTTGGAGGGCGGCATTTAACGGATGTCTTGGCTAAGATTTTGGAAATTAATAAGCTTGAAGCTGAGAAGATTAAATTAGAAGGCCCTGATTCAATAGATGAAGAAAAAAGGCGCGAGATAGATAGCCAACTTAAAGCCCAACTTGAACTTTGGCTAACGGAAATAAAAAGGCTGACCGGCTTTTATTTAACTTCTGTATCTGGAGCCAAACCCGGACAAAAATTGTTTTTGTCCGGGGGAGGAAGTTTGTTGCCTGGGATCAGCGAGTTTTTGAGGCAGGGGTTAGACTTAGAAGTTGAGTATTTAGACCCATGGCGGAAACTCGAAAAGGATGTCCATAGATTTGACCCCAAATATATAGAAGCTGTTAAAGCGCAATTTGTTGTTCCCACAGGTCTTGCCTTGAGGGGGCTTATTTGATGATTAGAATAAATCTTCTTCCCCAGACTAAGAGAGCAAAAACTTCCGAAGTTGGAAAGCAAATAATAATTTTTTCTCTGGGGGCCATGGTTTTGCTTGTTGGAGTTTTGGGCATAAACTACTGGCTGCAAACAAGAATAGAGAAATTGCAAGTTATAGAAAAGGAAAAGCAGGCTCAAAAAAACAGACTGCTTGTTAAAGTGGCCAGAGTGAGCAAATTAAAAAAAGAATTGGAGTCTGTACAGACAAAAATTAAGGTGATAAAGGAGATTAGACAAACGCAGAATCTACCGATCCATTATATAGATGAATTAATTAGTAACTTGCCAGAATCCAAAATTTGGTTTGAGGCCTTTAAGTTAGAAAAAGATGGGCGTATAGATTTGCGTGGTGTAGCTCTGGATAATCAAATTTTTGCATATTATGTTCAAAAATTGCGCTCCTCGCCGTATATAAAAGAAGTGATGACCCAAAGGACGTCCAGACGCAGGATTTTAACTTATGATTTAGTGGAATTTCAGTGCCAGATTATGGCCCAGCCACCTGAGAAGCAGAGCGGATCACAAAATGGATAAGCAGGTTATCATTGATAAAATAGAACAACTTACTCCGGTTCAAAAGGCATTGAGCCTTGTTTTGTTTCTGTTTTTCATTGTCGGAGGATCTTGGTATTTTCTCTTTTCATCAAAGATTGATGAACTTACCAAGTTAAAAGGAAATATCACCGCCTTGGAAGAAGCTATTACTAAATACAGGCTATTGGCAGCAAAGCTTCCACACCTGGAGGAGCAGCTTAAGGAGCGACAAAAAGAGCTAATTTTGGCCAAGATGCTTCTCCCTGAAGATGCACAGGCCTTAGAACGTTTGCTGGCATCTTTTGAAAAGTTAGGTAATGAAAAGGGAGTTGAGTTTATTTTGTTCCAGCCTGGTCCTGAAAACATTTATGAGTTTTACGCTACCCGTCGGGTACAGTTACGCCTACAAGGAGCATTTCACAATTTGGTACAGTATTTTGATAGCCTGGTTAGATTAGAACGTTTAGTTAGTTTGGAGAATTTACGATTAACACCGGTTAAGAATAATGGGGCCACAGGAGAAAGTTTATTGATGGCAGATAGTTCGATATTGGTTTATCGGGCTTTGACTCCTGAAGAGATATTGGACAGAAAATCAAAGAAGAAATGAGTTATTGTGTTTATTGAGTTTTGGTGCGGCGAAGGGCAGATACTACTCCCTTGTTATGATAACGTTGAGTGGATTCTCTTATGAGGAATAATAGTTTTCTGATAGTTTCCTGTTCGCTGTTTTCTGTTTTTTGTTTGCTTATCTTCTCTTGTTCTTCAGCTTTGTCTGAGGATAAGGGCGCAACAGATTCAGGAGACAAGCTACTTC
Organism: Desulfovulcanus sp.; assembly: GCF_982781345.1. Taxonomy (NCBI): domain Bacteria; kingdom Pseudomonadati; phylum Thermodesulfobacteriota; class Desulfovibrionia; order Desulfovibrionales; family Desulfonauticaceae; genus Desulfovulcanus; species Desulfovulcanus sp. Next base: position 27,357 of record NZ_CEYAEZ010000004.1, on the reverse strand, counting down.
AGGAATTGGATAAAATTCCAGAGTGGATCAGGCCGCCGGACTATAAATATTCTCCCATAGGAAAACCTGATCCTTTTGTTTCTTTTATCCAGGTTCAAAAGCAAGAACGGTCAATATCAAGACCTAAAAAATCAAAGCGCATTCTGACCCCACTGGAGAAAGTTGAAGCTACCCAACTTAAGCTTGTGGGTATTATCTGGTATGCTGATCGGCCAGAAGCAGCTTTGGCAATGGTTGAACTCCCAGATGGTAAGGGCTTTATTTTAAAAAAAGGCGCGTTGGTAGGACGCAGTGGAGGGCAGGTAGTAAAAATATCTCCGGACCAGGTCTTGATTCAAGAAGAAGTGATTAATATTTTTGGGAAGTTAGAAAAAAGGAACATAGTCTTGAAGCTCCATCCAAGTAAAGAGGAAAGCAATGAAAAGTAAGTTTCTTATAAAAGGCCTGTTTTGCTTAAGTATATGTTGTATTCTTTTTATGCAATTTGCCTGTGCACCAAAGTCTGGCCTTAACAGGAATCAAAAAGACATATCCACTCCAGTTAAAAAGCAAAGTAAAGTTGACAAGGCACAGGGTGAGATTTCAATTAAAGAAGAAAAAACAATCATCACCCTGCCCATAGCTTTAGACATAGATGTTTCGCCCTATATAGACGATGAAAAATTAATTTTATCTTTTGCTCCTCCCATTACTCCTTTTCTCCTTCCAGCCCCAAAGGGAATAGTGACCAAGGTCTTCTGGGCTTTGGATAAAAAAGGTCTGGCCAAGGATTTAAATATTATTTTGTCCAAGCCAGCCCAGTTTTTGCTTTCCAGGTCCAATGATGAACAATTGCAAATCCTTTTGGTCGAACAGAGAGGGAGAGCCAATTCGGCCGGAGTAGAATCAAGGGGGGAAAATGATTTAATAGAACAAGAAGGTGCCAAGATTCAAGAGATAGAATTCTTACGTAACAAACAAGGAAATTTGTTTGTCAACCTCAAAGGTAAAGGACCATTTGAGATAATTCCTAAGAAAAGTGGCCCACAGAAAATAGTATTATTCATTCCTAATTGTCAGGTAAACCTTGAGTATGCAAGACTTTTCCGCTTAAATAAGTTTAATACTGCAATTAAGTCTGTATTTGTTCAGAATATTAAAAACGGGGTCAAACTTAGTTTCGCTGTACAGAATAAAGTTCCTATGCACATGGACAGTGACGCGGACGGATTATCTATACGATTTTTAACAAGTGAGCAACAAAGTAAGTCCACAGACAAAGGCCTAAATGTAGCCAAAGTTACTCAAAAAGAAGAAGAAAATGGTGTAGATATTCCAGAGTTAAACACCTTGTTTCCTGGAATGAAAAAGAAATATACGGGTAAAAAAATTTCTATTGACCTGCAGGACGCCGATATAGAGCATGTTTTAAGGCTGATTACGGCTATAACTAATTATAACCTGATCATAGATGAAGACGTAAAGGGCAAGATATCATTGCGGCTTTTTGATATCCCCTGGGACCAGGCCCTGGACCTGGTTTTATTACAAAAGAATTTGGGTATGGTTTTAAGGGGCAATATCATGCGTATTGCCACAATTGCTAAACTGGAAGCAGAAAGAGAACAATTACGCAAGGCCAGAGAGGCAGCCCTTAAGGCCAAGGAAAGCATGAAAGAGCTGGAGCCCCTAAAGAGAGAGTATATCCAGATCAATTATGCAACCGCAAGCGAGCTTGAACCTAAGGTAAAGGAGTTTTTGTCTCCTCGTGGTAAGATTACTTTTGATTCACGAACCAATCAATTGATTGTCCAGGATACCGAGTCTAACTTAGAGCAGATTCGTTCTGTGGTTGAAAAGCTGGATAGACCGGAGCGACAGGTGCTCATTGAGGCCAGGATTGTTTATGCAACAGATGATTTTAAGCGTAGTTTGGGATTAAAATGGAGTTTTGCCAATACCGGTGAGTATTTCCATCAGGATAGATATTACAAAAATTATGATATAACCGGGCTTAATTTTCCAACTACTGGGCCTTTGGATTTCTCTGTAGGTGGCCAGATTGCCAAAGTTTTGGGGAAGGATTTGTTTACCTTGGACGCTGAATTGAAAGTAGGTGAAACCAAGAATATTTCCAAGACCATATCTGCTCCGCGGGTGATCACTTTGAATAACCAGCAGGCTGAAATAATCCAGGGGACTAAAATTGCCGTCACCACTGAGTCAGAGAGTGGCGGGACAACGATTGAATACCAGGATGCTACACTAAAGTTATCAGTTTTACCCCAGATAACTCCTGACAATAAATTGATCTTAGACCTTGAGATAACAGATGATAGTCCCGTAGCCGGAGGTGGGGGCGATATTGAGACAAAGAGTACCAAGACCAAGTTGATAGTTAATGACGGAGAGACGATTGTCATTGGAGGAGTAAAAAAGATTGCCCGGACAACAGCAGATACGAGAGTGCCATTGCTGGCGGATATTCCAATTTTGGGATGGTTATTTAAGAACAGGTACAAAGGTGAGTCGCAGCAGGAACTACTGATATTTATCAGGCCCAAGATTATAGATTGATGACGCGTCATCTGCAAAAAACTCTCTTTCTTCAAGCACCATATCAACCGGGCTAACACTTCCCAGGGATGCACTTCTTGGGAAGTGTTGCCGTGAGATTGCACCTCTTAAATCCTTCATCACGATAATGGAGCTTAAAAAGACTTTAAGGTTTAGTAAGAGGTCAAAAGGGCTTGTTTTTGTATGCGGATAAAAATGGTTATTCCGGGCGCGGGCGACATCTGTTCGGCATCTTATCCAGTGTGTGCAGATCGGAGAAGGACTGAGGTAGTGTCTGAGTCTGCGCGTAAACAGGCTCCCGTTAAATAGTTTATACTTTTATTGATTGTTTTTGGTCTAAATGTTAGCAAGCCCCCTTTGTTAGGGGGCTTGTTTGGTTATATGAAGAGGTAAAAAATGGATAAAGATCTGATCCGCAAAGAGGTTTTAGGTTTTAAGGCCTATAGTCCGGGCTTAAGTATAGAGGAAATCAAAAGGAAATACGGGCTAACCAGAGTCATAAAAATGGCCAGTAATGAGAACCCCTTGGGTACCTCGTCGGTAGTGAGGGAGGTCATTGCCCAGAATGCTTCTTTGGCCTTTCGCTACCCAAGGGCAGGAAGTCCGGACCTATGCGCTGCTATCGGGGAGTATTTAAACGTCCCTGCAAAAAATATTGTTTGTGGCAACGGTTCGGATGAAATTATTGACCTTATCATCCGTCTCGTGGCCAAACCTGGCGAGGACAATATAGTCGCCTTTAAGCCATGTTTCAGTATCTACAAGTTGCAATCACAGTTTGCCGGGGTGGAGTTTCGTCAGGTGCCCTTGAGCAAAGATTTTCACTTTCCCTGGAATGACCTTTTTCAAGCCGTTGATGAGAAAACAAAAATTGTTTTTATCACCAATCCGGATAATCCTTCTGGATTTTGTGCCAGAAAGGATGAGTTGGAAGAAGTTTTGTCCAGGCTACCTCAAAGTGTGCTGGTAATTATCGATGAGGCCTATATAGATTTTGCCCTGCCTCAAGACGAGTATTCTTTGCTTTCTGAGTGGCAGGACTACCCTAACCTGGTTATTTTACGTACATTTTCCAAGATGTTTGCTTTGGCAGGTTTAAGACTTGGCTTTGCTGTACTGCCAGATTTTTATGCTGATTATTTGCAGCGAGTGAAGTTGCCTTTTAGTGTTAATATCCTGGCTGAAAAAGCAGGCATTGCCGCTTTAAAGGATAAGTTTTTTTATGCCCAGACCTTGGAAACCGTTCGTGCCGGCCGTGAATTTTTAAGCACGGAGCTCGAGAGGCTCGGATGCAAGACTTTTCCTTCTCAAGCCAATTTCTTGATGTTTTTACCGCCGATGGATGCTTCCGAAGTCTTTGAGGGCTTACTTAAGAAAGGTATCATCATCAGACCTCTCAAAAGTTATGGTCTGGAAGAATATTTGAGGGTAAGTATTGGCACGGAAGAAGAAAATAAATTGTTTATCAAAGAACTAGAAGAGGTCCTTAATGGATCAAAATAAGCTTATCATCACTATTGATGGCCCGGCAGGTGTGGGCAAGACAACTATGGCCAGGAAATTAGCCAAACATTTAAGTGTTGCTTATTTGGATACCGGGGCCATGTTTCGGGGGGTGGCCTGGAAGCTGGGACAGGATGCCTGGCTAAAAGATGAGCAAATCCTGGCAGATGAGCTGAAAAAGATGCGTTTTACCTTGCGTGGCCAAGGTGAGAGTAGCGAGATGTGTTTGAATTCAGTACCTTTGGGTCCGGAAATTCGTACCGAGACTATAGGGTTATGGGCATCAAACATAGCTAAACTGAAAGTAGTCCGTGATTTTTTAAAAAAGGCCCAGCAGGAAATAGGTCAGCAAACCTCGTTGGTTGCTGAAGGGCGGGATATGGGCACGGTAGTTTTTCCTCATGCCCGGTACAAGTTTTTTCTGGATGCAAGTCCTGAGGTCAGAGCAAAGAGGCGTTATTTACAACTTAAAGACATGGGGCAAGAGGCAGATATTGAGGCTATTTTAGAGCAGATAAAACGAAGAGATGACCAGGACAGAAACAGGGCCATCGCCCCTCTTTGTCCGGCAGACGATGCCATAGTCATTGATACCAGCGAGCTCAGCTTGGAAGATGTTTTTGCGTGTTTACTTCAACATCTGAAGCCTGCAATCGTTTAGTAAGGGACGAGAGAAAGCTTAAAAAAGTTATGAGAGTGTGCGGGCTCGGTAGAATTTTGGTCGAGACAGGCCGCTATTTTAATTCTCCGTGATTACTTAGGTTAAACCAAGGGTACCGAAGTTGCAGAAAACTTTTGATACTCTTCTATCGCCTTTATTTGAGCAGTTTTACGCAAATCATTAACCTCATCGCAATGGGCTTTCAACAGCGAGACGATATATGGGTCTAGAATCGAGCTGTTCGCCATCTGGTCAAGGATTTGCAAAGCTCTGTCTATACTCATTCCTTTCCTATAGGGCCGATCCTCTGTAATGGCAGTAAATACATCCGCAACCGCCATAATTCTGGCACCTAACGACAAATCTTCCCCTTTGTGATGAAAAGGGTAGCCTTTACCGTCTAGACGTTCGTGGTGAAAGGAAGCCCAACTATTGATAATTTCGAGTTCGGTTATTGGCTCGAGACACCGGTAAGTGTAGAAGGTATGGCTACGAATTATAGCAAACTCTTCTTTTGTTAATTTTCCAGGCTTTTCCAATATTTCAGGAGGTACTGCCAGTTTTCCTAAGTCATGCAGATAGCCAGCCACCCGCATCATCAGGCATTCACGCTTAGAGAATCCTGCGAGTCTGGCCAATGCTTCTGCACTGGCTGCCACTCCGCTGGAGTGAGTAGCGGTGAATCGACTTCTAAAATCGATAATCCTGGAAAATAGCTTGCTTAAGCCTAGGAGCATCTCTGGTCCCAGGTTAACCGGTTCCGTTTTTACCTGGCGACGTAAAGTCGTACTTATAGATGATGACGTGATATCCAGCCAGAAATACTCTTTGGCACTCAAGCTTTCAAAAGCAACTACAATTTCCGGAGCAAACAGTTTCCCAGAGTGTTTTTTGATTAGCTTAGTAATCCGCTCAACTTGTCCGAGGATTTCTTGTTCTTTGTTTACCGTCACTGCAACCCGATCGGCCAGGTGGATAATATGGCTGCCTATAGGCACCTCTATTCCGTTAAACTCAGTACCTCCGCCATAATTCCACGGAACATGATGGAATCGTACGAGCTTAGCTATTTGAGAAAGGGGTGTAAACATTTTGAGAAGCAGATAACCTAGCTCAGCGTGTTGGTGAGGATTTTCAAATTCAAAGTGCAGGGCATCCATTTTGTCTTTCATCGATATAGCGCCGCTATCATGTAATGCTCCTGCCAACATTAGATTCCTCTGTTCTTCAGCGGACAGGTTCATTTCTGTAGCTATATTAACAGCGATATAGGCTACCTGCATATGGTGGTTGACCACAGCTGGACTGACCAGATCCATTGCCTTTGATAGGCTTATAATCAAATCGAATAGATCAATCTGGGGTTCTATTATCATCTTACTATAGTCGTATCCGTTGAGATTGATAACGATAATATCGTTGTATTTTAAGTTTTATTTTCCGGACAGAGCAAACAGTCTTTTGATATAAATACCAAATTAACATTCACGGTCAAAAAAATTAGAGTAAATTGTTAGGTTATAGAAAAAGGATATAGTTTTTTTCTATTTGGGGATTTTTGGAATAAGGTTAATCACATATTTTCTTCACTTCCTCCCATAGTCTATCCATTTCCTCTATTGAGGATTGTGAAAGGTCTATGTCTTTTTGGGTCGCCAGTTCTTCCATGGCCTGAAACCTCTGCAGGAATTTGTTGTTCGCCTTGTCCAGAGCACTATTGGGTTTTATGCTGTTTCTGCGGGCATATTCAGTAAGGCTAAACAGATAATCCCCAAACTCTTCTTCCATCTTGTCTTGGTCTTTTGATGCCTTGGCTTTGAGCCATTCCTGCCATTCTTCCTGCAATTTATTTTCCTGGTCGACGTCTTTGGGCCAGGTAAAGCCAATGCGCGCGGCCTTGGAATTGATACGATATGCTCGAAGCAGAGGAGGGAGGGTAGGAGGAATAGAGGCAAAAACAGATTCTTGTTTGTCTTTTTGTTCTTTTTCTTCTTTTTTAATCTTTTCCCAGGTCACTAAGAGCTCTTCTATGTCCTCAATTTTTTTGTCTCCAAAGACATGAGGATGCCGCTTGATCATTTTAGCTGCATTAAGTTTAAATGTTTGTTCAAGAGAAAACTTGTCTTGATACAAACGGGCAATAAAAAAGAGCAGAAAGAAAACATCGCCTAGTTCCTCCTGGATTTCATCCAGGTCCTTTTTGCGAATGGCCGTAACCAGTTCAAAGGTCTCCTCAATAAGATAATCACAAAGACTATCCGGTGTTTGTTTTTTGTCCCAGGGGCAGCCGTTTGGTCCCAAGAGAGTGTCAATAACTTCAAGAATTTCTTGTAATGCTTTACTTTGACTCACTGAACCTTTCCTTTTCTTTTTTTAATTTTTCAATCCAATCTTCTTTCCAAAAAAATTGTATAGAGCTATCCTGGTCATTGAATTTTTCTTTGAGTTCCTGGGGTAGAAAGTTTCCCAATATCTTGGTCACATTATGGACATAAGGGGCTAGTTTTGACTCGTGAATAAATTGGGTATTAGTTGGCAAAAACGATGTCAAAACTAAGAGAGTTATACTGCAAATCAGGCTGGCCTTAATCAACCCCAGGCCCCCTCCTCCTATCCGGTCCAGCCAGCCGAGCATGGCACATCTGAGAAGGCTTTTTAAGCCTATGGACAGGATAACGACCAGAGCCATGACCCCCAAAAATATACCCAGGTAGCTTGCAATTTGAGCCCAGCTTTTATCAGGAATAATTTTGGTCACATAGGGAAGAATCTGGCTGTAGTATTTATTGGCCAGAAAAAATCCTAGTAAAAGGCCAACTACGGAAGAAATTTCCTGAACAAGTCCGCGAAAAATTCCTCTCAGCAAAAAGAAAGCCAGGACAATGATAAAAAAGATGTCCAAAGAGTTCATTTTTATCTCTCCCTGCTGAAAAAAGCGCGTTTAGAGGCGCATATGATACAACAAGGATTCTGGGTTTGCGCTTTAGAATGATTTAAAAATGACCGCCACTCGGGAGCCCGCCTTCGGTGGACGGAGAGAAGGATCTTAAAAGAGCATGAGGCAAATTTAAGTATATATGTTCGCCACTTTTGCAGGTAACCCTGTCTCAAAGTAGTCAGTGCATCCGTTTACAAAAAATGGCGGGTATAGTTACTTATGGATTTGCTCAAGGCTTCCTTGACAGTATAGAATTCAGAAATTAAGTTCAACTGTTTAAAGGAACAAATTTTAGTACCAAGGAGAAGAGTAATGGCCTATGATATTCGATTGGTGAAGTTGATTAATGGTGATATGGTCTTGGGAAAATGGGACGCCCAAGAGGAAAAGATCAAAGATCCGGCGTTGTTGCAGATGTTGCCTACCCAGCAAGGTGGAGTGCAGATGCTCCTTTTGCCTTTTGGTTATCCCTTTGATACGGAAATTACCGGAGAAATTGATGGCGCGCATATTCTGTATGAGTATAAAACTGTGCCGGAAGACCTGAAAAATAAATATCTGGAAGCATCAAGTAATTTAACTATCTCTACGCCTTCTGATTTGAAAAATTTGGGGAATTTGACTGGACCCGGAGGGAAGGTTACGGACCTTGGCTCTTTGTTTAAAAAATAGTTTTAATGTGTATATTTTGCGATAATTTATAAAAAAGTTTTAAAGGGCAGACCAAAAGTCTGCCCTTTAATTTTGTAGAGAGTTCATCCATGAAAGAATTGCTTCCCTTTTTTATCCGTCCGAGTCATTATTTAGGTAATGAAATTAACAGTGTGCACAAGGATAAACGTGATGTCCAGGTGCATATGGCATTGGCCTTTCCTGACTTATATGAAGTAGGCATGGCCTATATGGGGCAGAGGATTTTGTACGAAGTGGTCAATGCTCGACCAGAGTTTTGGGCGGAAAGGGTCTTTGCCCCGTCAAGGGAAGTAGCAGAGGTTTTACAATCCAGGAACGTTCCCTTGTCTACTTTGGAATCAGACACCCCTCTAAAGGAACTGGATTGTCTGTCCTTTAGCCTTACCCATGAACTGGCATACACCAATGTGCTTTATATGCTTGATCTGGCGGGAATACCCTTTCGGGCCAGTGAGCGAGGCCAGAATTTTCCTCTGGTGATTGCTGGCGGAGGAGGGACTTTTAATGCCGAACCCATGGCTCCCTTTCTAGACCTTATTGTTGTTGGGGATGGAGAGGAGATTTTGGTCCAGATTTTGGAAGTAATAAAAGAGGGAAAAGCGGCCGGATTATCCAAGAGCGAGATTTTGTACCAGTTAAGATCTTATCCCGGAGTGTACATCCCGGCATACTTTGATACTTCAGCAGAAAACCCTCATATTTTGGTCCCTGTTTATTCGGATTATACACGGGTTGAAAAAAATATCGTCTCTGATTTAAATAAGGTCAGCTTTCCAACAAAGCAGATGATACCCTATGGAAAGGTGGTGCATGATCGGTTTGCAGTAGAGATAGCCAGAGGGTGTACCAGGGGATGCAGATTTTGCCAGGCGGGTGTGATTTATAGGCCAGTAAGAGAGAGAGGTGTGGAAAATATTGCCCGGCTTATTGATGAGGGGTTGGACCAGACCGGTTTTGAGGATCTTTCTTTCTTGTCTTTGAGCACAGGAGATTTTTCCGCTTTAGAACATCTTTTTGTTAAGACCTATGCAAGGTGTGCTCAGGAACAGGTAGCCATATCCCTTCCTTCTTTAAGGGTCGGTTCTGTCAGTGAAAATATGATGCAACTTATGGCCAGGATCAGAAGAACAGGAGCCACCCTCGCCCCGGAAGCCGGTACACAGCGTCTAAGGGACGTCATTAATAAGGGGATCACGGAAGCAGAGCTTTTGGACCATTGTCGGAAATTGTTTGATTTGGGCTGGAGTTCAATCAAACTCTATTTCATGATTGGTCTCCCCACAGAGACAGAAGAGGACCTGGAAGGAATACTGGATTTATGCCTGAAAGTTTTGGGCACTGCGAAAACAAAAAAGAGAATTCAGGTTACGGCTTCTATATCTCCCTTCGTGCCCAAACCACATACCCCCTTTCAATGGGAGGAACAGATTGGGCTTGAGGAGATCCACAAGCGTATTAAATTTTTGCAGAAAATTTTCAGGTTGTTTAATAAACTCAACTTGAAATGGCATAAACCCGAAATGAGCGTTTTGGAGGGAGTGTTTTCTCGAGGCGGACGGGAACTGGCTGACTCCCTGGAAGAAGCTTATAGGCGCGGCGCAATTTTTACCAGTTGGGCTGACCATGTAAATTATCCTCTCTGGCAAAAAGTTTTTCAAGAGAAGGCAATAGATATCCATAAGTATCTTGGTCCGAGAGAATATGATCAGCCCCTGCCATGGGACCATATTTTAAGTGGGGTGGATAAGAGATTTTTGCTCAAGGAACTAAATAGGGCCAAGCAGGGAAAAATTACCAAGGACTGCCGTTACCATCCATGCCGGTGTTGTGGTGTGTGCAATTTTGATTCGCACAAAAGCAGCTTGAGCGTGCAGGCTGCAAAAAAAGAAATTAAGCCTATTTTGAATTTGTGCAAGCCGGATCAGGACCAGAAAAGGGATTTTAGTCCGGGCGATAAAGAAGACTTAGGGTTGAAGAAAGCCCATATAAGACTTTGGTATGAGAAATTGGGACTAAGCGTGTACTTGAGCCAACTGGAAGTGCAAAAAGTCCTGGAGCGGGCTATGCGCCGGGCAAAATGGCCACTTAGCTTTTCCTCAGGATTTCACCCTTTACCTTTGCTTTCTTTTGGCAGGGCTTTACCTGTTGGTATTGGCAGCAAAGCCGAATGGGTCAATGTTTATCTGCGCAAGACTATAGACAAGGATAGATTGCTTCAAAGTTTGAATGCTGGGTTACCTGAAGGAATGAAGGCGCTTTACATCGAAGACTTGTCTTTGGCTAAAAAGCAGGCTCAAGCCTTGTGGGAAGATTTTGAGATTACTTTCTTGGGGCCTGCAGATTGGATAAAGAGCTTGCAAGAGAAATGGAATGAGTTTGTAAGCTCAAAAGAATTTATTCGGGAGAAAAAGGGAAAAAAGAAGAGCAAAAAGATTGATCTCCGAGCTTTGGTGGAGTCAGGTGGCTTTGAGCAAGATGTGCTTAAAGTGAGGTTTTCATGGCAGGAAATATACTTGAACCCTTTATTTATTGTGGACTGCATTTTCCCGGAACTTGAACCGAATCAATTTCAAATGGTCAAGACAAGACAATTATTTAGTTAACTCGATTTTCGGGTTTCTTTACGGGCTTGTTCTGAGTCTGTTGCCAAATCCTATTTTTAGCCGCTGATTGAAAGGCTTGGTTTCTGAAATGCATTACAAACGGCTTGGGTAACCCATCTTGACGAAGCTTGCGGAAAAACAGAGCATCTGGATGAAAGGGCTAAATACTTTGCGATGTTGACCATAACTATCGATATTAAAAAGAATTTTTGTTTACTCAAAATATCCCATTATGCTCTGTCCGCAAGCAAGTTTTAGAACAGGTTCAAGCCTTTATACCAGCATGAAAGAAACCAAGACTAGAATAAACCATGGAAATTAAGTTGATAAAAGGGTTCGGCTACAAACTCTTTTCTTCAATGCTAACAAAGAGTTGGGCACAGCTACAACTTTAAATAATTCAAAATCCAACATTGCCTGCAAAAACACCGTAAGCGTTAGTACTTGCAGGCGCAACAGCATAAATCGTGGTGAAAAAAATGACAGAGATAAAAGCCGATTTTCGTTCTGGCATCGTTGCTTTGATTGGACCGCCAAATGCTGGCAAGTCAACACTGTTAAATCAGATTATTGGCGAGAAAGTAGCTATTGTCAGTCCAAAACCGCAGACCACCAGAAACCAGATAACCGGAATATTGACACGGGAAGATGTACAGATAGTTTTTCTAGACACACCCGGAATACATCAGCGCAAAGGCAAGTTGAACTCGTTTTTGCTAAAATCAGCCTGGGATGGCCTTGCTTCTGCTGACGTGATTGTGTTTTTGCTAGATGGTCATCTTTATTTGCAAAAGCCACAGCTTATGGAGCGCGAGCTTGTACCTCTGGCGGAAAGGTTAAAAAAAGTTAAAAACCCTTTGTTTATAGCGGTAAATAAAGTTGACCGGGTGAAAGATAAAAAGCTTCTTTTGCCTTTATCCGCACGTTTAAATGAACTTATGCCAGATGTTGAAATTTTCTTTATTTCTGCTCGGAATGGGGATGGAGTTCATGAGCTACTTGCCAAGATTATTCCTGTTTTGCCTTACGGACCGCCCCTTTATCCAGAGGACCAGATATCGACACTTCCTCTAAGGTTTATGGCTGCGGAGATAATCAGAGAAAAATTATTCTTGTCTTTGCATAAAGAGTTACCTTACAATTTGGCTGTGCAGGTAGAGCATTGGGAGGAAACAGATACTTTGGTCAAAATCATGGCCACTATTTATGTTTCCCGTTCTTCACACAAACCCATAGTCATTGGGCATAGGGGGCAATTATTGAAAAAAGTAGGGCAGGAGGCCCGGGTGGAAATTGAAGAAATAGTTGGTAAAAAAGTTTACTTAGAATTGTGGGTGAAGATTAAACCTAAGTGGACTGAGAATACATCTTTTTTGTTTTCATTGGGACTGGGATAAGCCCAAGAAGTTTATTCAAACCATAACACACAACATTTAAAACATAATCTATAATGCAATGAACTCTACAAACATGGAATTGATTAGCAGATGGAAGAAGGTTGTCCAGGAAGTTAGTGAGGCATGTGTAAAAAGTGGCCGCAGGCCAGAAGAAGTGACATTGATCGCGGTTTCTAAGAAACACACGGTGCAAGCTATATCTACTTTGGCGAGGGAAGGACAGATAGATTTCGGGGAAAATTATGTCCAGGAAGCCCTGGCCAAGATAGAGGAGCTAAGTGCTTTACAATTAAGGTGGCATTTTATTGGTCGTTTACAGACTAATAAGGTTAAGTATGTTTTGGGTAAATTCGTACTCATTCATACTTTGGATTCGGAAAAGTTGGCGCAAGTGTTGCATAAAAAAGCTGAGTCCCTTGATGTAATGCAGCCGGTTCTTATTCAGGTAAATATTGGTCAGGAAGCGCAAAAATCCGGTGTTAGTGAAGACAATCTTTTTCCTTTAGTGGAACGGGTGTTGTCTTTAGATAACCTTAAACTACAGGGGTTAATGGCTTTACCTCCTTTTTTTGAACAAGCAGAGAAGGTTAGACCTTATTTTGTGCGTTTAAGGGAATTGAAAGAAGAAGTGGAACGAAGATTTGAACTTAGACTCCCACATTTATCTATGGGTATGACTAATGATTTTGTTCAGGCTATAGCGGAGGGAGCAACTTTTGTTAGAATAGGGACCAGAATTTTTGGGCCGCGCTAGGGGACCACTGATTTTTAATGAAAAAACGAAAAAATTAAAAGCATAGAATCATAGTAGAGAGGTCGCGAACTGACGTAGCTTCGCTTTGTTCAAAATGATGTGCTGTATCTCGTGTTCTGAAAAGAGACTTTGGCGGACAAGAGGCGGGAAATAAATTTATTCTTTGCAGGTTCATTTTACACTCAGTACTTACAAGCATAGAACTCAATAAACTCGAAGAAAGGGTAGACTATGGATCTGGCCACCATAATTGGTATTGTTCTTTCTTTTGGCTTAGTTGTTGCTGCTATTGTGGTCGGGGGCAGCCCCATGATTTTTGTCAATGTGCCTTCTATGCTTATAGTTGTTGGCGGAACCATCGGGGCAACATTGGTCAATTATCCTTTGGGCCATGTTCTAGGGGTTGTTGGGGTAATAAAAAACACTTTTTTTAATAAACTGGATAGCCCAACCAAGGTAATTGAACAATTTATTGACTATGCCAATAAGGCCCGGCGGGAAGGCATTTTGTCTTTAGAACCGCTTATAAAAGATATTAAAGATGGATATTTACGTAAAGGACTGCAGTTGACGGTTGATGGTTTAGAGCCGCAGACCATTCAAGAAATAATGGAGACAGAGATTTCTTATCTGGAGGAGAGACACGAGACAGGTGCAGAGATCCTGACCATTATGGGAGGATTTGCCCCGGCCATGGGAATGATTGGAACGGTTATCGGTTTGGTTCAGATGCTTCAGACCATGAATGATCCTAGTACAATTGGTCCTTCTATGGCTGTAGCCCTTATTACCACATTTTACGGGGCAATTTTGTCCAACCTGGTATTTAACCCAATGGCTGGTAAGCTTAAAACCAGAAGTAAAGAAGAAGTGTTGATCAAAGAGATGATGTTAGAGGGTATCCTGTCTATTTCAAAAGGGGAAAATCCCAGGATTGTGGAAGAAAAGTTAAACAGTTATTTACCTCCTAAGTTGCGCAAGAGTTCTGAATAACTTTATGGCAAAAAAAAAAGAAAAACAAAAAGATGGCGAAGGTATGCCTGCCTGGTTGGTCACCTTCTCCGATATGATGACTTTGCTTTTGACTTTTTTTGTTTTGCTTTTGAGCATGGCCTCTCTTACTGATGAACGGAAAAAAAAAGTAGCCTTGGGCTCATTGGTCGGTTCTTTTGGGTTGGGAAAGAGAGCTTTGGATGTACTGGGCACAAAGCAAGGTCCTAAAATGGTTGAGCCAGGCGCGATGGAGGATTATGATGACCTGGAGGCGCTAAAGCCTTTACTCTGGGATGATAAAAACGAGGATTTAAACTTTATTGCTAACAGGTTTATTCAGATTTTGACTATTAATACAGATATGCTCTTTGAGCCAGGGCAGGTTCAATTAACAGCCCGGGGAAAAAAATTCTTAGACAAGATGATACCTGTACTCAAAAAAGTACAATATCCACTTCTTTTGACAGGACATACTTCTACTTTAAGAGATGAAATCGGTCCGGACTATTTGAAGGTGATGAAATCAGGGGAGATTGATCCTTCATGGAAGTTATCATTACTAAGAGTTTTAAATGTATACCGTTATTTTTTGAGTCAGGGGATTGATCCGGAAAAGGTGCGTGTTGAGGCTTTTGGCAAATATCGACCACGCTACAGTAATCAAAGGGCATCGGGTCGAAAAAAAAATCGACGAGTGGAAATTGTTTTGGACAAGCGTAATCAGTCTTGGGCACATACTGCTTTAAGTAAAGTTAAGGTGCGCCAAAAAATTGATCGACACAGGTATATATATAAGGACTTCATTTTTGAATTAAACTCCACAAGATGAGAATTAAACCGTGGCTAGAAAGAAGAAAAAGGGGGGAGGCGGTGCAGCCAGTGACGGTTGGCTGGTGACATTTTCAGATTTGGTCACTCTTTTGTTGACCTTTTTTGTCCTCCTTTTGAGCATGTCTAGTCTTGATAAAAGTGTGGTCCAGGAAGTTGTTTCTATTTTTACAGAAAGAACAGCTTTTTTGTCGGAAAAATCAGCAGGTAAGATTGCCCATCGATTTAAAGTACTGCAGAAGTTGGTGGCAAAGAAGTGGGAAATTTTGGAAAATGAGCAGAGAATCAAGGACTTGCTTTTCCCTGATGAGGTTTTGCCCAAAGAGATTTCGAGGAGTACTCTGGAGAAAAATTTACGCATACTAGTCAGGCCAGAAGGAGTGGCTCTTGTCCTGACTGATAAGTTGTTGTTCCCATTAGGAGGGACTAAATTGACTCCTGCTGCCAGGAAAATATTGAAGGAAGTTGCCACATTGGTTTCCATCTGGCCAGCTCCTGTCAATATTGCTGGCTACACAGATAATATTCCGGCCAGAACTAGAGATAATTATGATATTTCCGGGGAAAGGGCTTTGGCTGTGTTAACTTTTTTTTTAAAACAAGGTCTTGAAAGTTCAAGGCTCTCCATTTCTGCCTATGGTCCGAATTTCCCTGTGGCTGATAACAATACAGAGTTTGGTCGGGCGCAAAATAGAAGAGTGGAGATTTTATTTAAAACATATAATTATAGCTATTTGTAAAGTTTAGAGTGTCGACTTGAAGTCGATTGATCTGCGCTATACGGAGAAGAATCAGTATCCAACATAAATTTTTCAAAGGGAGCAAACATGGCCAAGAAAAAAAAGGACCAGGAGCAAACAGAGGAAAAGAAAAAGGGTGGCATTTTAAAGTGGATAATTTTACTGGTACTTTTGATAATCCTTGGAGTGGGTGGATTCTTTGGCTATAAGTACTTTTTTGCCGGCCCTAAAGACAAGGTTGAGGCAGAAGGCGGAGCCCAACCCCAGAACGAACAGCAGGCCCAACAAGAGAAGCAGCCCGCAGAGCAAGGGCCGACAGAAATGTATTCTTTGCCCCCCTTTGTAGTTAACCTGGCCGACCCGTTAGGGCGTAGATATTTAAAGCTTTCTCTGGATGTGGAACTGATAAATAAAAAAACAGCCAAGGACTTGGAAAAAAAATTGCCCAAAGTAAAAGATACTATTTTGCTTTTACTGTCCAGCAAGAGTTTTGCGGATATTGATTCTATGGAAGAGAAGATTCAGCTCAAAAATGAGATTGTGGAGCGGTTAAATCAAATTTTGGGCAAGGCCAAGGTAGTAAGAGTATATTTTACTGAATTTGTTGTACAATAAGGATTAGAGATGAACAAAATTTTAAATCAGGATGAAGTTGATGCGTTACTTCGGGGTTTAACTGGAGGTGAAATAGAGGCAGAAACTGATATCCCTGAAGATGATTCCGGGATAGTTCCTTTTGATCTCTCCAACCAGGATCGGATCATTCGGGGACGGATGCCTGTTTTAGAGATTATTAATGATCGTTTTGCCCGCCTTGCCAGCAATGCTATGGCCAATGCCATGCGCAAGAGGGTGGATGTGAACCCCGTGTCCATTGACATGAGTAAGTTTGGCGATTTTATGCGTTCTTTGCCTGTGCCCACCAGTATTAATATCTTTAAAATGGAACCATTGCGAGGCAACGCTTTGATGGTTGTGGACACCAGGCTGGTGTTTGCCTTGGTGGAAAATTTTTTTGGGGGCTCAGGTTCCGTGCCCAAAGTGGAGGGACGGGATTTTACGCCCATTGAACAGACAATTATTACCCGAGTTGTAAAAATATTATTATCCAATTTAGAAAGTGCTTGGAATCCAGTGCACGAAGTAAAAATAGAACTGGTTCGCTCGGAAATTAACCCTCAATTTGCGGCCATTGTTCCGCCCAGTGATGTGGTGGTTGTTGTATCCTTTGAGGTGGAGTTAGAGAATGCCATTGGTTCTTTAGTGATCAGTCTGCCTTATGCTACTATTGAGCCTATACGCTCTAAGCTTTATGCTGCCTTTCAATCAGAGCGTCTTGAGGTGGACCATGCGTGGATATCCAGATTTAAAGAGCGTCTTATGGAGGTCCCGGTGAAGGTGGAGGTTATTTTAGGACAGACACAGATTACCGGTCGACAGCTTTTGAATCTGGATGTGGGGGATATTCTTCTTTTAGACACAGATGAGGATGATTTGTTAAGGGCTGAAGTGGAGGGAGTTACGAAATTTTACGGAATACCAGGTTTTGTAAAAGGTAATAAGGCCTTTCAAGTAATAAAAGAAGAAGAAACTCATTTTTAACTTGGAGTAAGGTGTATTGTTGCTTCGCTTTGTTAACTTTCCTTAAACCTTAAAAATTAGATTTTTAAAGGTGAAAAAATGGCAGACGAAGAAAAGAAAGAAATGACCGATCAGGAGAAGCTAGCTGAAGAGTGGGCCGCTGCTTTGGGTGAAGAAAATATTGATCTTGCCGATGAAGACCAGGAAGCAGGGGAGGAGAGTACTTCTTCTGAGCAAGAGGAGCTGGCAGAGGAGTGGGCCAAGGCCTTGGCTTCCGAAGAAGAGGAAAAGATTAAAGATGAAGAAAAGCGTAAATCTCTGGCTGCTCAGTCAAAAGAGGCCCAGTTCAAAGATTTGACAGCTGAAGCCAGAGCCCAAAAAGAGAAACCAAAAAGGGATTTGGAATTTATTCTGGACATTCCTTTGACAGTAACGGCACAACTTGGCAGTACGCAGCTTTTAATAAATGAACTACTGCAACTAGGTCAGGGTTCAGTCATAGAATTGAATAAATTGGCCGGTGAACCTTTGGAAGTTTTGGTTAATGGGAAATTGGTAGCCAGGGGTGAAGCAGTGGTCATTAATGAAAAATTTGGAGTTAGACTCACAGACATTATAAGCCCTATCGAGAGGATCAAGCAACTTGGCTAACGCAACCAATATTGCTGCACCCAATCTGGATGTGGGGCTGGCCGGTATTAAGATGGCCGCGGCCCTGTTTATAATTCTAGCCCTTATTTTCATTGGTTTTTATCTATTGCGCCGTTTTGGGTCCAAGGCAGGTCTGCCTTTTGGCAGAGGGAAACTGAATATGGTGGCCAGCCTGGGACTAGGCCCGAAGAAGAATGTGGTTGTGGTCCGCTTTTTGAATAAATATCTTGTACTTGGGGTTACTGAAACCCAAATCAACAAGTTAATGGAGATGGATGCGGACCATGAAACCGAACAGGACTTTTCCAGTATTTTGGCCCAGGAAAAGAATTCTCATTCTCGTAAACCTTAGCCTGCTTGTTTTCCTACCTTCCCTGGTTTTTGGGGTTGATGAGCCCATTTTACCTTCCATTTCTCTACAGCTAGCTGCAGGCCAGACAGAGCCGGAAAAGGTCTCTGTGCTTTTAGAGATCCTTTTTTTGCTCACTGTTCTTTCGGTGGCTCCGGCCATTGTGCTCACAATAACTTCTTTTACGAGAATTATCATTGTTTTTTCCTTTTTGCGTCATGCCATGGGAACGCAGCAGATGCCTCCCAACCAGGTTTTGGCGGGTTTGGCCATTTTTATGACGGTGGCCATCATGGCTCCCGTTGGCAAGCAAATCAATGATCAAGCTCTACAGCCTTATCTTAATGAAGAGATCGGTTATAAAGAGGCTCTGAAATTAGCTGAACAGCCAGTGAGACAATTTTTATTCAAACATACTCGGGAAAAGGATCTTTCAATCTTTTTTTCCATTACGAAAATGGAGCGGCCTAAGAGCAAAGAAGATGTGCCGACCATGATTCTGGTGCCTGCCTATATGATCAGTGAACTGAAAACCGGCTTTCAGATAGGCTTTTTAATTTACATTCCTTTTTTGATTCTGGACATGGTCGTGGCCAGCATCCTTTTGTCTATGGGTATGATGATGCTCCCACCAATAATGATCTCGATGCCATTTAAGATTTTACTTTTTGTTATGGTTGATGGTTGGAATTTACTTATTGGTTCTTTGGTAAATAGTTTTGCTTAATAGGCCGTTTTTTTATAAAGTTGCAAGGCTCAAAATGACTTCTTTAGTAGGAGGGAGATTAATGACTCCAGAATTCGTGGTTGGTTTTGCCAGACAGGCCATTGAATTGACATTGATGATATCTTTGCCCATGCTGGGTGTTGGGCTGGTAGTTGGGGTGCTGGTCAGTATTATTCAGGCCGCAACTCAGCTTCAGGAGATGACACTGACTCTGGTCCCCAAGATTATTTCCATCTTTATCGTCCTCTTAATTGCATTTCCATGGATCATGGACAAGATGATCACCTATACTCGGGAACTCTTGCTTAATTTACCTAATTATATTCGCTGAGATAATTTTAGAGTAAACAGAAAGTATTCAACTAAACTGAGGTTGTTAAAAGTAGGTTTTTTAAGGATAAATAGCAAATTTTAGTTGCTGTGGCTTACTTTAGCCAGTTTTTCTCTCCATTATACCGAGAAATTGGCCGAGCATGATCGCACCGGCCTGTGCTACATTCAATGAATCAAATCCTCCAGGCATAGGGATATAAAGGCTGTGGTGGCAGCGTTTGAGCACATTAGGTCTTATCCCCTTCTCTTCATTTCCCAGTACTAGAATTGCTGGAAATTTAATCCTGAAATTAAAAATATTTTCTGCTTCTAAATCATATCTGGCTGCATAGATCCAGAATCCACTATCCCTAGCTTCATCCAGAGCCCTGGCAAGGTTGGTTACCCGGGAAATATTTATCTGGTGGATAGCCCCGGCAGAGGCTTTGTACGCACCTGCGCCCAAATAAGCACTACGGTCTTTAGGCACGATAAAACCGCCTGTACCTAAGGCAAGCGCGGTCCTGGCCAGAGTACCAACATTGCCTGGGTCTTGAATTTGATCTAAGGCTAACAGTACGGGGAGATAAGCTTTTTGGGCCTTTGCCAGAATTTCACTCAGAGGGATATTTTTTTGGGCGCTAGTACGGGCTATCACTCCTTGATGGTTGCCGCTATAAATGCGGTCAAGGTCAACTCGGTTTAGAAATTTATAACGGATACGGTTATGTCTGCACTGGTTGACTATTTTGGCCAATGCTCCACCCTTATGGTGTTGGAAATATACAAGGTCAATTTTTTCCGGTTCGTTTTGAATAAGTTCCATTACCGGTTTGCGCCCGGGGATATAATTTATCATTTTGCTCATAAATTTAGGTTAAAATTGAATTGATTTAATCTGGCTTGATATCCGAAAGTATGATTTTACCCTGATAACAGGCAGATTTGTTATTGCCAAGTAGATAAGTTTCAGGTAGCTCCGAAGTTTAACTAATCTGCATCGATGAGGAGAGACTCTATGCGCTTTTGGGCATTGTTAATAACCATTTTTTTATTCGCCTGTGCACCACTTAAGACGACTACTCAAAGGGAACAGGTTGTGGAACAACCTGTAGCAATGACCAATGATGTTAAAGAGGAATCATCTTCCCTGGAAAGCCCATCCAATGAGGAGCCTCTTGTTACAAGTGAAGATTTTAGTAGCGATGTTTTGGAGGAGAAAGATTTAGAACCGGAAATCGAGCAGGAACTTGCTCCGGAAATTGAGCAAGAACTTGTTCAAGAGCAGGTCCAGCTTACTCCTGAAGAGGAAAAGGTCTTACAGACAAAAACAACCATACAATTTGATCTCGATGTATATGAAACCAAGGAGATGCAGCTCTATTTTAAACTCTATACCCACAAGTACCGTAAGACCTTTGCTAGATGGCTGAAAAGGGCGCAGATTTTTTTACCTTTTATTAAAGAAGTCTTCACAGCTCAAGGATTACCCCAGGATTTGATTTTTCTGCCCTTTGCGGAAAGTGGGTTCAACCCTTGGGCTTATTCCAGGGCTGGAGCTGCAGGTCTGTGGCAGTTTATGCCATCAACAGGACGAAAGTATGGTCTAAAGGTGGATTGGTGGATAGATGAGCGCCGGGATCCATATTTATCTACCTATGCAGCAGCTAGTTATTTAAAGAAATTATATAATGATTTTGGAGATTGGTATCTGGCCCTGGCTGCGTACAATGCCGGTGAAGGGAGAATTTCCTGGGCCCTTAGGCGTAGTGGATGCGATAATTTTTTTGATTTGGCCAAAAAGCGACGCTATTTAAGGAAAGAGACCAAGTATTATGTCCCCAAATTTCTAGCCATTTTAAAAATTGTACAGAACCTGGAAGAACTAGGCTTTGAACCCATTGATTGGGATAGGGATACACAGGTTGAGAAGTTAAAGATAAAAGGCGGAACAGACCTTTTGGCTTTGGCTGGTGCCGCTGGTGTAAAGTGGAAGGAATTCAGGAAGTTGAATCCGGCCTTTCGTCGTCAAGTCAGCCCGCCGGACAAAGAGTGTTTTGTTTATATCCCCAAGGAAAAGTTACAGTTGGCCAAGGCCTATCTGGATAATCCCCGGTCCAGGCCTTATGCCGGCTACAAGAGATACAAGATTCGTCGGGGAGACTCATGGTGGCGCATTTCCAGGCGATTTGGTGTGCCTATTGCCGTGCTAAAAAAGGTGAATAACAAAAGAAGTAATCTGCTAAGGCCCGGTTCTTGGATTATGGTCCCGGCTAGAGGATCAGATATTGCTATTTATAACACCGATAGGATCAGGACCCTGGCCAGGAAGCGGGCCAATTATATTGTGCAAAAGGGTGATACCTTGTGGGATATTTCCAGGCACTTTGGTATTAGCCTAAAAACCCTTATCAGGGCCAATGGAATTACTTCTGCCAAATCTCTCAGGCCTGGCCAGAAACTATATATACCTGATGTAAGTTATAAACAAACTCAATTGGCTCGGCGACAGGCAAAGAGTGTTCATGCCCGGTTGGTCGAATATCGTGTACGAAGAGGCGATACCCTGTGGGATATCGCCAGAAAGTTTGCTGTGAGAACTTCTGACCTTGTAGAATGGAATGGTTTGTCTAAAAGAGGGATTATTCGTCCCGGGGACAAGCTTAAGATCTATGTTCCATAAGTTGCCTTAAGTAGTTCATGGCGTCAGAAGGACAAAACTCTTGCCCTGTCCATATGCGGAATTGTTCCAGGGCCTGGTAGACAAACATGGACAGGCCAGAAATTGTCTTGCAACCTTCTTTTTGGGCATCAATAAGAAGCCTGGTTTGCAAAGGGTTATAAATCAGGTCGTAGACAATTTTGAACCGGCTTAAGTTTTTGTCCCAGGGCGAATGATTTTCCCATTTTCCGTGCATACCTAAAGGGGTGGTGTTGACCAGAAGGTCTGCCTTTACCTCATATCTCTCTTCCCAGGCAATTGTTTTCAGGTCAAATTCACGGGCAAGGCTCCTTGCCTTTTCTTGTGTCCTATTTGTCAGGTAAATTGTAGAAACAGACAAGTCTTTAAGTCCTACGATTACGGCCCGACTTGCCCCGCCGCTACCCAGGATAAGGGCAGAATTTATCTTTTCTTGTAAGAGGGTTAAAGGGGTTGTGAAACCTATAATGTCGGTATTATCCCCGACAAGTTTTTCATCCTCCCAGTACAATGTATTAACCGCCCCAATTTTTAACGCCCGTGGAGTCAAGATATCCAAATAGGGCAGGATGGTCTGTTTGTGTGGGATGGTTACACTGACCCCGGCAATGGGCAGAGTGCGCACGGCAACCATGAATGCCGGTAATTTTTCCGTCGGTATGGACCAACGGAAATAGGTTTTAGGTAGCCTTTTTTGCTTAAATGCCCAGTTGTGTAGTGGAGGGCTTAAGGAGTGGCTAATGGGGTAGCCAAGAACTCCATATGCTTGATACATGTTGATACCTTGCTCGTTGTTTATAGCTCATGGTAAAAATTGAAATCAATTGCATCTGCCAACAACTATTATTGATTATGAGTTACGAGCTCAGCTTAGTGGTCCGTTTTTTTGAACATAGTCTGCCCCGGCCTGCAAGGCTTCCTCATTTTTGGGGATCAGATGCTGGTAATGGCTGGAAATTACACTTTTGAGGCTTTCCTGCACCTGGGTTAAGGGAATAATGCCAGTGACCTGGATATAAGCCCCTAAAGCAACCATATTGGCCATACGGGAGTTGCCAATACCATCAGCGATTTCATTGGCAGGCACAGGGTAGGCCCTTATTCTTTGTTTGTCTGCCAGGCTTTGATCCACTAGGGAAGAGTTGATAATCACTATTCCTTTATCTTGAACCCGCGGCTGGAATTTGTCCAGAGAGGGTCTGTTCATGGCAATAAGGCTTACGGGGTTGTGAATTATGGGTGAGCCGATTTCCTCATCAGAAATGACAACAGTACAATTAGCTGTTCCGCCACGCATTTCCGGCCCATAGACCGGGATATAGGTTACGTTCAGGCCTTGCTCCATGGCTGCATAGGCTAATAAATTGCCAATGAGCATCACCCCTTGACCACCAAAACCAGCTATGATCACATCTTTATAGATACTCATTTTGCCTCCGAAATACAGTCTTTAAATTCTCCCAACGGAAAGTAAGGGATCATTTCCTTTTCTATCCGTTCATTAGCTTGAATAGGGGACATCTTCCAGTTAGTCGGACAGGCAGCCAAAACTTCCACAAACCCAAAACCAATACCTTGGATCTGGGCAGTAAAGGCCTTCTTTAAGGCCTTTTTGGCCTTGGTTAAATTTTTGATATTGTTTACAGCCACGCGGGCAGAATAGGCTGTTCCGCCCAGATCTGCTATAATTTCGGCCATTTTGATTGGCAGGCCTTCCTTTTCAGCACGCCGGCCCTTGGGGCAGGTGGTTGTTTTCTGGCCTACCATGGTGGTTGGGGCCATCTGACCTCCAGTCATGCCGTAGACTGTATTGTTCACAAATACCACCGAGACTCGCTCTCCCCTGTTGGCACAATGCATGATTTCTGCCAGGCCAATAGAGGCCAGGTCTCCATCTCCCTGATAGGTAAAGACGAATTTGTCCGGCCTGGCCCTTTTTACCCCGGTAGCTACGGCAGGGGCCCGGCCATGTGGAGCTTCCACTGTGTCCACCAGAATATAATTGTAAATAAATACAGAGCAGCCAATAGAGCCGATACATATGGTATCTTGGACAAGATTCATTTCTTCCAGACATTGAGCCACCAGTTTGTGTGCTGTGCCGTGGTGACACCCGGGACAGTAATGGGTAGGACGGTCAGCCAATACTGTTGGACGAGGATTGATAAGTTTTTCTTCCATTATTATTTCTCCGTGCAATGTCCACTCTCGTTTTTGGTTAAATGTTTATTGGTTTGCCATTTAATCATTCAGTCATTTAACCAAGTTCTTAACTTCCTAACTTTCATTCTTCAGGGCCTGTAAAATTGGTTGTTCGAAATCATTTGGCGTGGGCAGGTTGCCTGGCAGATGACCATAAAAATCTGACTTGGCAAGACCGCAGATGCTTAAGCGCACATCCTCTACCATTTGGCCCAAATTGTGTTCAATTGTCAAAAATCTTTTTCCCTCTCTGGCCAGTTCCTGCAAAGGTTTTTTGGGAAAAGGGAATAATGTGATGGGTCGGATTAGACCGATCTTATGTCCCTCTTTTCTTAACTTGCGAATAGTGGACTTGGCTATGCGGCCAATAGAGCCATAGGCAACCACAATTAAGTCAGCATCTTCCGCCATAAATTCTTCCCAGGCACACTCCTTTTCCATGCGGGCATATTTTTCTTTTAGGTTTAGATTATGCCCGGCCAGTTCACCATCTTCAAGAAAAAGGGATTTTAAAATACGGTGGGACCTATCTTTTGCGCCCGTTAAGCACCATTTTTCTGCTTCGGTTGTGTCAATATCTTCTGGTTTCCAGGGAATGATTGGTTCTTTCATTTGTCCTAAAATGGCATCACCTAAAATCATGACCGGATTGCGATAGGCAAAAGCCAGGTCAAAGGCTTTGATAGTCAGGTCATAAGCTTCCTGCACAGTGCCTGGAGCCAGGACTAAAAGTCTGTAATCACCATGTCCTCCTCCTTTTGTAGCCTGGAAATAATCTCCCTGTGACGGTCCAATATCGCCAAGACCTGGGCCACCTCTGTTCATATTGACAATCACTGCAGGTAGCTGACTGCCTGCCATGTATGAAATGGCTTCCTGTTTCAATGAAATGCCTGGACTGGATGAAGAGGTCATGGCCCGCACACCGCAGGCAGCAGCACCAAGAAGCATGTTGGCCGCTGCTATTTCGCTTTCGGCCTGGACAAATTCTCCTCCAGCCTCTGGCAAAGCTCTGGACATAAACTCAGGAATGTCGTTTTGAGGTGTAATGGGGTAGCCAAAGTAGCATCTACATTCAGCAGCCAGAGCTCCGTGGCATATGGCTTCGTTGCCTTTGATAAAAATCTTTTTTTCCCTTTCCATATCAAGCGGCCTCCCCGATTTTTGTCGGTTTATAAACTAAAATGGCCGAATCAGGACAGATGTGTCCACAAAAACCACAACCAGTACATTCGGTCATATCCTCTGAACGTACCTCGACCACCTTGTAGCCCTGTTTGTTAAAACGGCTTGACTGGACAATAATTTTTTTGGGGCAAACCAAGGTGCATAGGAGGCAGCCTTTACAACGTTCATCCTGTACTTCAATTCTGGACATAAATCCTCCTTTGCTTAGGTGCTGCACTGCTTTCTCTCCATCATTCTGAACAGAGCGGAGTTTCTTTATGGTCCTCAGGCGAAGCGGACGGCTTTCTGCCACCTGCCTTTGGCGAGACCACAAAAATGACGTTACAGAACACGGTTAGAGAATAAGCATTGCATCTCCGTAAGAAAAAAAACGGAAATCGTTTTTTATTGCAAACTCATAGGCTCTTAAAATGTTTTCTCTGCCAGCTAGGGCCGAGACCAAAATAATAAGCGAAGAGCCAGGCAGGTGAAAGTTGGTGATTAAATGATCAATAACCTGAAACTTGAAGCCTGGCTTGATGAACAGGT
The DNA here is from genome assembly GCF_982781345.1 of Desulfovulcanus sp. Classification (NCBI taxonomy): domain Bacteria; kingdom Pseudomonadati; phylum Thermodesulfobacteriota; class Desulfovibrionia; order Desulfovibrionales; family Desulfonauticaceae; genus Desulfovulcanus; species Desulfovulcanus sp. Next base: position 1,452 of record NZ_CEYAEZ010000004.1, on the reverse strand, counting down.
CTGTCCATCCCTGGTAGGGGTTGATCCCTCCCGTGAGACAAGCCATGCTCTCCAATGCCCTGACTGTGGTTGTGCCTACAGCAACTATGGGCCTTTTTTCTTTTTTGGCCCTCTCTATATTTTGGGCAGTATCTTCAGGAATTTCAATGTATTCTGCGTGCATTTTATGTTCACGAATGTCCTGGCAACGGATTGGGGAAAATGTGCCGTATCCCACATATAAAGTTATTTCGGCCCAGTCGACTCCGCATGCTGTTAGCTTATTTTTTACTTCCTCTGTAAAATGTAGTCCTGCTGTGGGTGCTGCAACTGACCCCAATTTTTCTTCTCTAGCATAGATAGTTTGATACCTGTAGCGATCCACTTCGCTGACATCTCGGCGAATATAAGGCGGAAGTGGCATCTTGCCGTAACTAATGAATTTTTGGGCTAGGTCTCCTTGCCAGAAAAGCTTTACCCTACATTTCCCAAAATCTTTTCGCTCAAGTACTGTTAATTTTAAATCTTTTTGAAAATAGATCTCTTCTCCTACGCGGGGCCCTTTAGATGCCTTTAGCAAACCTTCTGCTGAGGCGCTCAACCAATCATTGTCCTCTTTTTCGGCCTTTATCAAAGGTAGTGGGGTTAAAAGGAGAAATTCTACCTTGCCCCCGGTTTTTTTGCGTCCAATAAGTCTGGCAGGAAGAACCTGGGTATTGTTCACCACCAGGAGTGAACCATGCGGTATAAAATTATGGATACTGGAAAAGGCGCTCTTGTGCAGAGTTCCCCTTCGCCTGTTTAAGATGAGCAGGTTGGAGGCCTCTCTGCTTTGGGCCGGTACTTGGGCAATTTTGTCTGCTGGAAGCTCGAAAGTATAGTTTTTTAAATCAAAGTCGGGAGGAATTGTCATTTTGTTTAATGTTGAATAGATTCCTGGAGCAAAATTACCTTTGCTCCAGGACAATTATTTTTTTCGTTTTTTGAGCAAATTTTTTGTATCCATCCATGGCCTTTCACCAGAGAAGGCCGAAGCTATTTTTTGAGTCGAAGAATTGCTTATTTTTAAGCAAAAACAAAATTATTAACTAAGGTTACTGTTTGATGCAACCCTTAATTTTTTCGTTTCACCTGCGCGGAAATCATAAAAAGTTCGCTATAAAGCTTAACTTAAATATTAGTCTTTATTTGAGTTGATAATCAAGTGGTTTTGAAAAAAAAAGCTAATCTGTTAATTATTACAACAAATTACCTTGGTTTGTTGATACCTAAAATGTTGACATGGATATTTTGGGGATTCTGTTGTCGTTTGAGGGGGTAAGTTAGAGGACTATAGATGATATTATTGACCCAGCTGTGTATTTGTATGGCTGGGCTCCGACCTTCTGCTTTTATTGCCAACTTAACCTTTTAGAGCTTGTGGCCGAACCTTTTTATCAACTTAATTTCCAAGTTTTATTTCAGTCTTGGTTT
>NZ_CEYAEZ010000003.1:0-68381 GCF_982781345.1 Desulfovulcanus sp. | reverse complement strand
GCTTCCCTAAGATGGGTTACCCAAGCCGTTTGTAATGCATTTCAGAAACCAAGACCTTCAATCAGCGGTTAAAATGGGGTTTGGCCACAGGCTTAAAAGCGGCTTGAAGTGTAAATATTTTTTGTTTCAAATTTTCTTTTAAATATTAAGCCCTCAGCTTTCAGTCTTAAAGGGTAGGGTAAAATAAAAAGTTGAACCCTGGCCAGGTGTAGATTCAGCCCAGATCCGGCCTCCAAGTAACGTGACGATTTTTTTACACAGAGCCAGTCCCAGACCGGTTCCTCCATGTTGGCGAGTATATGAGCCATCAACCTGAGTAAAGCGTTCAAAAATTAAATCCATTTTGTCCTTGGGAATGCCGCATCCGGTATCCCGGACAGCAAATAGGAGTGTTATTGAGTGCTCGTGAGTTAGCTCCTGGAGCCGGACAATGATTTTTATTTCTCCTTTGTCTGTAAATTTAATGGCATTCCCGACCAGGTTGACCAAGACCTGGCGCACTCTTGAAACATCTCCTATGAGTAAATCAGGAATACCCTGATCAATATGATAAGAGATGCGCAGCCCTTTTTTCTGAGCCTGATGCATGAATATGTCCAGAATAGAATCCAGGGTTTTTGTCAAAAAAAAGTTTTCTTCCTTTATTTCTAGCTTTCCGTATTTAATTAGAGACATATCCAGGAGATCGTCTATAAGTGTAGACAAGCCCTGGGCGGCTTTATAGGCGATATTCAGATTTTCTTTGGCCTCATCGTCAATTTTCGACAGGAGAACAAGCTCGGTCATACCCAGGATTGCATTCAAAGGGGTTCGCAATTCATGGCTTAAATTGGCCAGGAATTCATTTTTGACCTGGTTGGCTTCTTTGGCCTTTTTTTGGGCCAGGATAAGTTTTTTTTCGATATGTTTTCTTTCTTCGATTTCGTGTTTTAAGTCTTCATTGGTTTTGACAAGTTCACTGGTTCGTTCGGCAACTAATTGTTCCAGCTCTTCTTTATGTTTTATAAGCTCCTGTTCAGTCTTTTTTAGTTTTTGAAGGGATTTTTCTAGCTGGGTATTTTTCTTTTTAATTTGCGAATACAGCTCGTAAGATTCCAGCATGTGTGCGGAGCAAAACATAATTATGGATAAGAGAAGTTGTTTGACAGGATAAAAATCATCTTCACCTTTTAAAAGTCCTAGAAAGATCCCTCTGGTTCTAGATTTGGTAGCAAGGGCGTGGATGAGAAAGGTCTTATCTTGGTCCGGGGCAGAGACAACAACAGATTTTTGCTTAGTAATGGCCTGGAAAATAAATCGTTCCAGTATGAGACTATCCAAGACTTTTGTCCAAAAAGATTTTGATTTTTTCGGGGAAAAAAAGGCCGGAGCCAGGTCAGAATTGTCTTCGTTGATCAAAAAGAAGGATGTTGTTTCAAAGTGAAAATATTTTTTTATTTTGCTCTCGGTTTCTTGCAGGATTATAAGGGGAGATTCCAATTGGTTCAGGCTGGTTTCGAAGCTACCCAGGCTAACACCATCTTGAATGACCTGTTTTAATAACACAGATTCCTGGTCATGAGGGGAAATGTCCGGTCTGGTTAAAGAGAGGGACCGGGGCTGATATCTAACGGGAGGAAGAAGGTCTGTTAGACTAATTTCTTTTGGTGAAAAATCTTTTGGATCATGAACCAGAATTTTTTCTACGCCCCAGATGCTTAAAATGCGTAGGTGAGTAGGTTCTAAACGGGTGCCTTTAGATAATAAAAAACGACCGTTTGGGCTATAGACATCGTGGGCTAGAGGTAGGCCCCAAATATGTTTTTTTTTGATTTTATCCATAAATTTTTGTGATTCGGAGTTTTGATTCTTGTAATAACAACAATCTTAGTCCAAATTTACTTTGGAATAAATAAATTTATAACTGATTGGAATTTAATTACATAAATGCAAAATTCATAAAAAACAAGTCACGTGTTCATGGAGCTTACGCCAGCGTCAAACCGGCCAGTAAAAACCGTGGAAAAAAATGGGTGCATCCGAAGGCTGCATTTTGGTTGAGTAGTTGAGTAGGTAGGATGGTCAAAGGCATTTTTAGTAGATAAAAATCATTCTTTTTTATCAATAGGTTATAAATAAAAATGTGTATTTTTGACAAAAAAAATAGCTAAATTATGAGCCACGAATCACAGATTAACTCTAGCCTTTTGAGGCTAATTTTTATATCCGTTTTCCGGGTTTTGAATTATTGAGTCGCAAGTAGGGATGGTTCTCTGTGTTCACCCTGAATTTTGAGTTCAGAATGGAGTGCTTTCACCGTCTACCGACTTGGAACTCCCAACTGAAAAAACAGCTTGGTTAGGCACATTATATGTTTATAATTGAATCCTAATAAAATTTATATTTATCCAGCCGAAGGCTGGATTCAGAGTAACAGGTATGGATAAGTCATTCTGAGCACAAGGGAAAAGAATCTCTTGTGGTTGTTCCTTGTAGACGAATCTGATTTTTTCGATGTATTTCTGTACAGGGGGAGAAAATGAAAAAATTTCTAGAAAACTATTGGACCATTAAGCTGAATGAGGTCAAAGAAAATCTGGAGGCCAATAATTTTGAGGTGTTTTTAGCCAATAATGTACAGGAGGCCAGGGAGGTAGTACTGCAGAAAATTTTGCCTGCAACAAGTCCTGTTTCGGTATCCTGGGGAGGGTCCAGAACTTTTAAGCAGACTGGACTTTATGATGAATTAAAAAAAATGGAATTGAAGGTCATTGATACTTATGTCCCAGGCTTGTCAAAAGACGAAGCAATGGAACTAAGACGCAAGTCTCTCTTTGTTGATTTATATGTCACTGGAACAAATGCAATCACTGAAAATGGCGCCCTGGTGAACCTGGATATGATCGGAAACAGAGTAGGGGCCATCACTTTCGGACCTAAATTTGTTTTGGTTTTGGCCGGGAGAAATAAGATCGTGTCTGACTTTGAAGCTGCTGTAACTCGCATCAAGGAGTATGCTGCCCCGGCAAATGCTATGCGACTTGACAAAAAGACTCCGTGTACCAAAACCAGCTCTTGTCATGATTGCCAGAGCCCGGAACGAATTTGCAATGTTTGGACTATAACAGAGAAATCCTTTCCTAAAGGGCGGATAAAGATAGTTCTTATAAATGAGGATCTGGGAATCTAACAAATGTCCGGATTTGTTCATCTGCATTGTCATACAGAATATAGTCTCCTGGACGGGGCCATCAAAATAAAGGATCTCTGTGCCAGGGCCGTGGACTATGGCCTGCCTGCCGCAGCCATTACGGATCATGGCAATCTCTTCGGGGCTGTCATATTTTATACCACAGCCAGAGATTTTGGCTTAAATCCTATTATTGGTTGTGAAGTTTATGTGGCCCAGAATCATCAAGAAAAGGGTACGGAACGTTATCATTTGGTGCTTCTGGCCGAGAATAAAACAGGTTATCATAATCTTATCAAGATTGTAACCAAAGGCTGGCTAGACGGGTTTTATTATAAGCCGCGCGTGGATAAAGAGATTTTAAAAAAATATAGTGATGGACTTATTGCCCTGTCAGCCTGTTTGCAAGGAGAAGTTCAGTATAAACTACAAAAGGAGGGTTTTGAGGCCGGGCTCAACTCTGCCAGAGAATGTGCCCATATTTTTCCGGGCAGGTTTTATCTGGAAATGCAGGCAAACGGGATTAGAGAGCAGGAAGAAGTCAATGCAAAGCTCCAGGAAATGGCTCAAAAAACAGGTCTGCCTTTGGTGGCCACCAATGATTGTCATTATTTGACCAAAGATGATGTACAGGCCCATGATATTTTGCTCTGCATCCAGACCAATTCCAAGGTGGATGAGCCAAGCCGGATGCGTTTTAATACTGATGAACTTTATTTTAAATCCCCTGAGGAGATGGAAAGGGCATTTAAAGATTGTCCACAGGCCCTGGAAAATGTGCAGAAGATTGCCCAAAGATGCCAGGTAGAACTAGATCTGGGCAAACACTATTTCCCGGTTTACGCCTTGCCTGAAGGCATGACCCTGGAAGACGAGTTTGTCCGTCTGGCCCGTGAGGGGCTGAAACAAAGGTTAAAGGATTTGCCCTATTCGGTGGACGAGGAAAAGTACTGGCAGAGATTAGAACAAGAGCTGGAGATAATCTGTCAGAAGGGTTTTGCCGGCTACTTTTTGATCGTCCAGGATTTTATCAACTGGGCCAAAGCACAAGGTATACCCGTTGGACCAGGCAGAGGTTCGGCAGCAGGTAGTCTGGTGGCCTACGCCTTAAAAATCACCAACCTTGATCCCATCAAATACAAACTCCTTTTTGAGCGATTTTTAAATGTGGAGCGGACAAGCCTGCCGGATATTGACGTGGATTTTTGCTATGATCGGCGAGAAGAAGTTATCCGCTATGTAACTGAAAAATACGGCAAGGATAGCGTAGCCCAGATCACCACTTTCGGGACGATGAAAGCCAAGGCCGTGGTCAGGGACGTTGCTCGGGCAATGGGGCTTAGTTTGTCCTTGGCAGATAAAATCGCCAAGCTTATCCCCGATGAGCTGAAAATGACTATAGATAAGGCCCTGGAAAAGGAACCTGACTTAAAAAAGATGGTGGAGGAAGATGAACGTATAGCCAGACTCATGGATATCTGCCGGCGTTTGGAGGGACTGGCCAGACATGCTTCCACCCATGCTGCCGGAATTGTCATATCTGACAAGCCCATGGATGAATATCTTCCTCTGTACCGGGGGAAAAAGGGTGAAGTTGTTACCCAGTTTGATATGAAGCGCGTTGAAAAGGTGGGCCTGATCAAATTCGACTTTTTGGGCCTGAAGACCCTGACCGTGATCAGCGATACTTTAAAACTGGCCAGGCAGGGTGGAAAGCAAGTCCCGGATATGGATAAACTTCCCCTTGATGATGAGAAGACTTTCGAACTCCTTTGCGCTGGAGAGACAGACGGTGTGTTCCAGCTGGAAAGTTCCGGTATGCGCAAGGTGCTTACTGACTTAAAGCCAAACTGTTTTGAAGATATTATTGCTCTTTTGGCTCTGTATCGACCTGGACCTCTGGAAAGTGGTATGGTCAATGATTTTATTCGCCGCAAACATGGGCAGATTCCTGTAGAATATCCTCATGAGGCTTTGGAGCCGATTTTAAAGGAAACTTACGGGGTCATTCTCTATCAGGAACAGGTCATGCAGATAGCCGCTGTGCTGGCCAATTATTCTTTAGGAGATGGAGATATTTTACGTCGGGCCATGGGCAAAAAAGAGCCAGCAGTGATGGCCGCGCAAAGGACCAAATTTATGCAGGGCGCCCGTGAGAACAATGTTCCGGAAGAAGTAGCGGAGCATATTTTCGATTTGATGGAAAAATTTGCCGGGTATGGGTTCAATAAGTCTCACAGCGCTGCTTATGCTCTGATCTCTTATCAGACTGCCTATTTAAAAGCCCACTATCCGGTGGAGTTCATGGCGGCCCTAATTACTTCCGAAGTGAACAATACGGATAAAGTTATTACCCACATCAATGCCTGCCGGGATATGAACATAGAGGTCCTTCCTCCGGACATTAACCATAGCCACTATTATTTTAGTGTTGAGGGTGGCAAAATGCGTTTTGGACTGGCCGGAATAAAGAATGTGGGGCAAGGGGCTATTGAAGAGATTGTCAGGGAAAGAGAAGTTAATGGCCCTTATACCAGCTTGCTCGACTTTTGTGAACGGGTGAACCTTAGAAAAGTGACCAAAAGGGTCATTGAGATGCTCATTAAAAGCGGGGCCATGGACTGCCTTGGGTGTAGCCGGAATGGACTCCTCGCAGGCATGGAGAAAGTTGTGGCCAGGGCTCAGCAAAAAGCCAAACATAAGAGCAAAGGCCAACTATCATTTTTAAGTCTGGTCCAAAAAGACTCTGATTCAATCTCTGGTCTTGGACTGGATTGTCCGCAAAATAGTCTGGAAGAATTTTCAGATGAAGAGAAATTAAAAATGGAAAAAGAGGCCTTAGGGCTTTATCTTAGCGGACATCCTCTTCTTCCCTTTAAAGAAGAAATAAAAAGGCTGGGGATAAATGAATTGCAGCGTTGTCGTGAACTGTCGGCAGGAACAGAGGTTCATGTGGCCGTCATGGTCGTAGGCAAAAAGGAACATTTGAACAAAAAAGGCGAGAAGATGGCTTTTTGCCAGATCGAGGATTTAAGTGCCAGTGCCGAAGTGACCTTTTTTGCCGATGTCTACGCACAGTACAAAAGTCTTTTAGACAGTGAAGAGCCCTTGTTTCTAAAAGCTAAAATAAGTGCCTACGAGGGATTGCAAAACACCGAAAGCGATAGTGAAGACAATGATAGACCTAAGCAAATAAAACTTCTGGGCCAGGAGGTGCAGCTTTTACAAGATGCCATTAACAATGATCATCGTCCCATAAACATTACCATAGACATAGTTCAAAAAGGAGAAAATGGCGGAACCGGGGTGTGGACTGGGTTGAAGAAAATTATAGAGAAGTATCCCGGTCAGGTTCCGGTACAGCTCTCGCTGTTAGGCGAAGATTTTGAATGCAAATTGCAGCTTGGCCCTGAGTATGGAATAAGTCCCAATCAGAGATTTTGGACAGAACTTGAAAGGTTAAAAGGCTAAAAGGTAAATTTTGGTTATTACATATCATTGTTATTCAAACATTGCATGACCACAAACAACAATTAATAACAACTATAAATAAACTCTATTAAAAAAATGGGTACAACAAACTCAAAATGGTTTTTACGGGTGAGGTCGGAATTCAGTGCTTCTCATCAGTTAAGGCATTATGCTGGAAAATGTGAAGCGTTGCATGGACACAATTTCCAGGTAGAGGTGGAAGTGTGGGGAGAGCAGCTTGAGCCCCAAACCGGGATATTAATTGACTTTAAAGTGTTAAAAAAACATTTACAAACTGTCCTGGATAAACTTGACCACAAGCATCTAAATGATCTTGATGAGTTTAAAGAAAAAAATCCATCTTCCGAACTTCTAGCTAAGTTTATTTTTAGGCACATGAAGAGTCTTTTACCCAGTGACAAAGTTAAGCTTTCTTATGTTATGGTCGCAGAGAAAACTAGTTCCATGGCGTTTTACCGGGAGGATGAGTAATGCGCATCCTATTGCAGAGAGTAAAAAGAGCCATGGTGACTGTAGATGGTCAGACCGTAGCTGAAATAGATACAGGGATTCTGCTCTTTGTAGGTTTTACTCATCCGGATACAAAGCTCTGGCAGGATAAGGCCTGGGACAAGATTTTACAAAAAATTGTAAATCTCAGGATTTTTCCTGATAGTAAAGGTAAGCTAAATTTGAGTCTGACCGATATAGATGGTGAAATTCTTTTGGTATCTCAATTTACACTATTCGCCGATTGTCGTAAGGGAAGGCGACCGAATTTTACTCATGCTGCTCATCCAGTAGAGGCTGAGAAACTTTTTAATAAATTTAAAAATGATCTCCAAAGGTTATGGCCGAAAGTGCAGACAGGCGTTTTCGGAGCGGAAATGGATGTGCAATTGTGTAATTGGGGGCCTGTGACCATCTGGATAGATAGCGATGAGTTTTGAGTTCTTTCTTTACGGAATTCAGAATGACCTTAGAAGGCGTGAGGCATGATGCCTCACGTATTGTACAGTGGTGTCAATGGATGTGCATAGTCAAGAATAAAGATTTTAGTCCACTCTAAATAGTTATGGCCGAGACAATTAAAGCCCTTATTATTGATGATTCCAGTTTTTATCGAAGAATGTTGGTTAGCCTACTAAAAGGGAGGTTTGACTTTGTTGAAGCCAAGGATGGCGAAGAAGCCATCGATAAATATCTAAGCTTTTCTCCTGATATAATTTTATTGGACTTAAACATGCCTAAGATGAATGGGCTAGAAGTCATAGATTATATCCGAAATAAGGCCAATAACAATGATGTTTTTATCATAGTCTTGACCGGAGAAGAGTCACAGGAAGTTAAGATTAAGGCTTTGAATCTTGGGGCCAATGATTTTTTGACCAAGCCATTTTCTAAAGAAGAACTCATCGCCAGAATTGGAGTGGCTGAAAGGCAGGTTTATTTGTTATTCAGGTTGCACAAGGCGTACGAACGAATGGCCCAGGAACTAAATATGGTTGCTGATTTGCAAGAAAGACTTTTGCCAAGAAGCAATTTTTCTTTCCCCGGTGTTGATTTACAGTCTTTATACATCCCTTCGGGTATGGCCAGTGGTGACTATTTTGACTATTTTGCTGTCAAAAAGGATGTGCTGCGCTTTGTGGTGGCTGATGTTTCCGGACATGGGGCCAGAGCTGCTTATATAATGGCTATGGTCAGAACCTTATTTTATATGACTAAACAGCACTATACGTCTTTGAGTGAAAGCGTCCGTCTTATTAATGAACATTTATGCCAGGTATTAGGGGAGGAAGCCGATTTTATCACCTTGTTTGCCTGTGATTTGGATTTGGCACAAAAAAAGATTGAATATGTAAATGCAGGTCATTGCCCAGGGCTAGTAAAAGTCGATGGTCAGAAGATTTTGCGATTGGATGCTTATCTGCCAGTTTTAGGTTTTTTTCCTTTAGAAGTTGAAGCTAAGAAGATTGATTTCACTCAAGGCGTGGGCGTATTTTTGTTTACAGATGGATTTTATGAATGGGAGCTCTCTCCCAAAAATGTTTTTGGTTTGGATAGATTTTTGAGGTTGGTAGAGAATTTGCTCCAGTCCGAAAAGTTTTACCTGGAAGAAGTAAAGGATAAATTAGATTCTATACCAGTTCTTCCTCCTGTGTATCGCGATGATCTGACAGCTTTATGGGTAGAGACAAAGTCAGAGTAGTTTTTATATAAATAAAGCCTGAAAATGAAGATTACTCTTAAAACTACTGCAACACCGTATACAGTTCGGTTGGTGGTTAAGGCCGTGATGACTATTTTAGAAGAGCTAATTGAAAATGATCTCCTTTATGAATTGCAACTGGCCCTGACCGAGGCATGTAACAATATAGTTGTACATGCCTATGATGGAAAGGAAGGAGAGCTGGAGTTGAGATTGAAGGTTGTTCCTCTCGAATATATTCAATTTGAAGTTATAGACTGGGGTAAAGTTTTTAATAGCCCTAGTATCCTGTCAAGTTGTTCCCTTGTCTTGCCTAAAGAGGAGGCAACATCAGGGCGGGGTATTTTTATTATGCGAAAAGTGGCTGACAAGTTTGTTTATAAACGGGTTGATGGTAAGAATTTAATAATAATTCGTAAGTATATTCAGGAGGAAAAGTGGAAAGTTTACAAATAGACAAACAAGGTATGTTGTGCCTGATTAGTCTCCAGGGCGAACTTACCCTGGAGATTGTGGAAGAGGTTAAGGCTAAATTTGAAGATATTTTTGCTGATGACTGGGATGTCCTGGTCATTAATTTGGCTAAGATTAATTTTTTAGATAGTTCAGGCATTGGGCTCTTAGTAGCTACTAATAATAGAGCCAAGCATAGTGGTAAAAAATTTTATTTGCTTGCGCCATCTGAGCAGGTAATAAAGACCTTAAAGTTGGTTAATTTGCTGCATTTTTTTGATATTCTTGATAATGAAGATGATTTGATAACAGTTATGCCAGCCTAATAAAAGTTTAAAAGTTGAAGTTAAAAGTTAAGGGTCAATTTAACATTTTTTTGGGGAAGTATGTTTTCCTGCAGTATAAAATAGGTATTTTTTATCTGTTAAAATTTTATGTAAGAAGTTTATACTTTAACTACTAAGTTATGCCCTACTATTTACATCATTATTTTGATCCCTATTTTGATTATCAGAAATTAAAGCCTAAACAGTTGGAAAAAGGCAAGGTTGATTACTACAACTTGGGCTATGTCCAGAATGTCATAGCCGGTCAAGTTCTTGCTGAGTGGAAAGAGATAGATCCTGAAGATGTTGAACAATATGATCAGAATTTTATTTATGAGCAAAAAGAATTTCCTATTGGACCTAACTGTGCTGTAAATCCACAGAATGAAGATCAACTTATTGCTACGGCCAATGGCTATGTGTTTTATTACCAGGGCAAAATAGCGGTTAAAACAGTGCTTAATGTGCGCCGGGATGTGGATTTTCATACCGGCAATATTTATTTTGTAGGCGATATGATCGTCCATGGTTCAGTCCGTTCTGGCTTTGAGATCAGGGCCAATAATATCCGGGTAAAAAGGCTCGTTGAAGGGGCTAAAGTGGAAGCTGGTGGGTCAATGGTTATCGAGGAAGGGGTTAAAGGAAGTGGCCAGGCTCTGATCAAAGCCGGAGAAAATTTGCGTACCCCTTTTTGTGAAAAGGCCGAGCTGGTTGTGCAAGAAAAATTGATCATAGATGGTTTGTGTTTGCACAGTGTTTTATTTGCGGGGAAGTATGTAATGGTCAAAGGTAGGCTAATAGGCGGACATGTTTGTTCTTCCTCATTAGTTTATGCTGGAGAGCAACTAGGAGGAGGGATGGGGGCTAAGACCGTCCTCATTCTGGGTTATGATGCCTTGTTACTCAGAAAGGTTCGCCAGATTGAAGAAAGTATTTCTGATTTAAAAAAAGATATTTTTTTAGTGGAGAACCAGCTGCGTAGGGGTCCGGAATACGAAAAAGAATATGGTCCAAAACTTAGAATTTTAGAAGGAAAACTAAGAATTTTTACTAAGAAAAGAGAGGAGTTGTGGACAAGGATGGAGGGAAGCCTCAACCACAAGGCCAGGGTTATATGTCCCGGTGAGATTAGGCCTGGTGTGGAGATTAGTATTGGACCAGCTTATTATAAGGTAGATGATTTCTTACAAGATGTCTGTTTTTACTTTGAAGATGATGAGGTTAAATTAAAATCACCGGCGATGGATAACTAGTTGATAGTTGATGCTTAAGTACTAAGGGTTAAACTATGGATATAGGGACCTTAATCGGAATTCTATTGGGATTTGGCCTGATTATCGGCTCAATTATTTTGGGTGGAAGTCTGGGGGCGTTTATTGATGTTCCCTCTATTTTAATTGTTGTTTTTGGTACTGTAGCGGTTACCTTTATTATGTTCCCCATGGGCACAGTGTTCGGGGCTATTAAGGTTATGTTAAAGGCCTTTTTTGCCAAACCCCCGGATCCGAAGGCCATGATTAAAACTATTATTGATCTGGCTAATATTGCTCGCAGGGAAAGCTTAGTGGCTTTGGAAAAGGCCTCGGTTGAGGATCCCTTTTTAAAAAAGGGAGTACTTATGGCTGCTGACGGTACAGAGGAACAAACAGTACGGTCAGTTTTGGAAATTGAGATAGCCTTTATGAAGCAAAGACACCAGATGGGCCAGGAAATTTTTAAATCCATGGGCACTATGGCTCCGGCTTTTGGTATGATAGGAACCTTAATTGGTTTGGTTAATATGCTTCAGAGCCTAGATGATCCTTCTTCCATTGGCCCGGCCATGGCAGTGGCCCTTTTAACCACTTTTTATGGCGCGGTTTTGGCCAATGTTGTTTTTTTACCTATCGCTAAAAAACTTGAACAAAGAAGTGCAGAAGAAGTTTTGTTTATGGAGATAGCTGTTGAAGGAATCATTTCTATTTTGAACGGAGAAAATCCGCGCATTACTCAGGACAAATTAGAAGCCTTTCTGGCCCCTGCCTTGCGTGAGGGTAGTGATAGTTAGTTTTTAGAGGCAGTAAGTAGTGATTGGTTAAAGTTTGAGTTTTAACTAGTTGTTGGGAGTGATTACGTTTTATGCCCAGAAAGCAGGAAGAATGCAAATGTGAAGAAGGGTTGCCTGGTTGGTTAGCAACTTTTGCTGACCTTATGTCCCTGCTTTTGACTTTTTTTGTGCTTCTCTTATCCTTTGCCAATATGGACATACAAAAGTTTCAGGACATGTTAGGTTCTATTAAGGATGCCTTTGGTGTTCAGGTGCAAAGAAAGCAAGCTGATTATATAGCCTTTTCGCCCTCCCAATTTGAGCGTAAGGATATTTCTCTGGACCAAAATGCCCGATTGCTCTTGGGAATGGTCTTGCGAATCAAGGCCATGCTGGATGAAGATAGAGTTCTTAAAAAAAATGTGGATGTAACCCCCGACGATCAGGGGGTGCTTATACGGGTGAACAGCGGGCTTATGTTTGAGCCGGGGAGTGCCAAGCTTAAGCCAGAAGCAGCAAAGGTGTTGGAACGGGTGATCAAAATTTTAAAGGAGTACAATTTTGATCTTATAGTCCGCGGCCATACTGATGACCGGCCGGTTCGTTCAGGTAAATATCCGTCTAACTGGGAGCTTTCTGCAGCACGAGCAGCAGCAGCCTTGCGATATATAGTGGAAAAAGGCGGTATTAATCCTTCCAGGTTAAAAGCTGTTGGCTATGCTGACACCAGGCCTCTTGTGCCCAATAATTCCGAGAGTAATAGAGCCATAAATCGGCGAGTAGAGTTTTACTATCATCGACCCAAGGTTGAAGGATGGTAAGTCTAAAAAAGGATATGATATTAGGTGGCAAAGAGATAGAAAAAATTGTCTCGATTTATTAGGCTCTTTACTTTTGCCCTTTCGTCTAATCCCAACAAAAGCAACAAACTCAATGAACTCGACAAACCCAACAAACGCAACAGACTTTGACATTGTTGTTGATACTGGTGAGCAAAAGGTCTGCTTATTAGGGCCTTATGGATTTAAGCGGATGGAAGAAGAAGTCCGGCAGCTTGTAAAGCAAAAACAGGTGTTGCCTGTTTTGGTTGGCTCCGGCACAAAAGAAATTTTGCATACAATTTTAGAGTCTTGGTCCGGGCCTGTGGCAATTGTCGATAAAGAAGAAAAGATTCTGGTTCAGACTAAAGTTTTTGAGGAGTTTGGACAAAAAAAAAACATTTTTTGGGTACGCGAGCATAATGCTTCCAGAGCCTTAAAAAAATTGACCGCGTGGCAGATGGACCATGGCGGCCTCCCTTTTTACCCTCTGATAATACCTGCCTACTTACGTATTGATCCGAAATATTACAAACAAGTTGTGTCTTTTCTTAAAGCAAGCCAGCAATTTAATTTTTGGGAGAGAGTAAGATATAAAAAGTTTGCCAACGATCAGCCCAGGCTTCTGCTGATTACCAGCAAATATTTTTTAATGGGAGAAGTGATTGCGGCCTGTAAACGGCTTGGTATTCCCCATTATCTTTTGCAACTTGAGGACCAGAAGCTGGGGTGCGAAAAGTTTGTAAAGGATTTTTTACAAGCGGTTGTTGAATTTAAGCCTGATTTTGTTTTTACAATAAATCATCTGGGAGTTGATAGAGAGGGTATACTTGTTGAACTTTTAGAGAGGTTAGAATTACCTCTAGCTTCCTGGTTTGTAGATAATCCTCATTTGATTCTGTATATGTATAATAATCTGACCAGTCCATGGACGACTATATTTACATGGGATGCGGATAATATTGAGGAATTAAAGAGAAAGGGCTTTGAGCGTGTTTACTATTTGCCTCTGGCTTCTGATATTTTCCGTTTCAGGCCTGGGATAGCCAGCAAAGATAATCGTTGGCAAAGCGATATTTCTTTTGTTGGAAATTCAATGGTAGCCAAGGTGAGAAGTAAGTTAAAAAAGATAGCGTCTTTTCAAGGCCTGCTCAACGGATACCATAAGGTAGCAAGGGCTTTTCTGGAGAGTAAAAAGCGATCTGTGAATCTTTTATTAAAGTTAGAATTTCCGCACCTTTATAAAGAGTGGCAGAGATTGCCTGATATTGAAAAAAAACTTGAGTTCGAGGCCATGGTTACCTGGGAGGCAACGCGTATTTATCGTAAGCTATGCGTAAAGGAAATTCTGCCCTTTTCTCCTTTAATAGTCGGGGATAAGGGGTGGCAGGAAACATTTGGGAGCAATGACTGGCAATGGCATCCAGAACTTAATTATTACCATGATCTGCCCCAATTTTATCCCTGTTCTAAGATTAATTTTAACTGTACCAGTGCACAGATGAAAGGCGCAGTTAATCAAAGAGTTTTTGACGTGCCGGCTACCGGTTCTTTTTTGCTTACTGACTACCGCTATCAGATTGAAGATTTGTTCGTCCCTGAAAAGGAGGTTGTTTTTTATAGAGATGTTGGAGAAATTGGGGAAATGGTGAGGTTTTACCTGGCCAGGCCGGAAAAGAGAGAAAAGATTGCCAGGGCTGCTTATCTGCGAGTAAAAAAGGATCATACTTATGAAAAACGCATACAATTTCTTTGTGATAAAATGAAAGAAATATACAAATAGGATCAGGGGCTAAACTTTAAACTTGTTTATGGTTAAACCAATTTTAGTTTTACAGATGCAGCGCATGGGGGATTTGATTTTATCTTTCCCCCTTTTTTTATGGCTCTCCCGAACTTACCCCCATACTCCGGTATGGACTGTTGCCGAAGAGGATTTTTTTCAGGGTCTGATGCCGATTTCACCTCAGGTAGTATATATTCCGTGGAATAATTATTCTCATGTTTTAAAGAAAAAATATTCTCTGGTCATAAATTTAAGCCACAGAAAAGAGGCAGCATGGCTAGCCGGGCAGATAAAGGCTGACGAAAAAATCGGTCCTTATCTGGACAGGGATGGTTGCCAATATATTGCAGGAAAGTGGCAACTATACAGGGCGAGTCTCGTCCAAAGTAACAGGCATAATCGTTTTCATTGGGCAGACTTGAATGCCCTGGATGTGATTCCTTTTGATTTAATGCAAAGCACAATTTGGCCTGAGCCTAGGATATTACCTTCGAAGGAAAACAAGGTGGGTTTATTTTTAGGTGCCAGTGAGCGGAGTAAGCGCCCTTCAGCAAGGTTTTGGAGTCTTCTGGCTCGGAGGCTGATAGAGTATGGCCTCAGACCTGTATTTTTGGGCGGGAAGGCTGAGGTTGAACTGGCTAAAAAGGTCAAGTCTGACTTGGATGTCCGGGTCTTGGATTTGACCGGGCAACTCAGCCTGGACCAACTAGTCAGGATCGGCCAAACTTTGCAGCTCTTAGTTACTCCTGATACAGGCCCTATGCACCTGGCCGCATGGACAGGTTTAAGAGTACTAAATCTGTCCATGGGCCCTGTAAATCCGTGGGAAACAGGTCCGTATCAGCCAGGACATTTGGTGTTAAGAGCTAACTTAAGCTGTAGAGGATGTTGGACGTGCAAGTTTACTGAACCAAAATGTGGACAAAAATTTGATCCTCGGAAGATAGCTTTTCTGATTAAAGAAATTGTTTTCTACGAAACAAGCAGGCTGGGTAAAACCCGAATTAACGGTCTGGAATTATTTACTACCCAAAGGACGGGAACTCTTTATCATTTGCTGGCGATACACCAAAGATTCACCTTGTCAGACCTGTCTGGGCAGCTCTGGCGTTCTTTTTGGGGCTATCATTTTGGTTTGTGGGCCAGAGAGGAAGTCTTTTCTATTGCTAAAGAGATCAGAGCACAACACCCACTTTTTGCAAAGTCTTTTCAAGAAGGTCTGTTTTTAATATTAGATCAGATAAAAAGGGTAGTTAGAACAAGACAGATTCCTGAACCGGATTTCTGGTCCAACTCCCCTCCTATGCTCAGACCCTTGACCAGCTATATTCATCTCTTTTGGCAAAATACAAATTTTACTCCTGCCTCTTTAAAAAAGTCCTTGGATTTGGTGGAAGAGTTCTATTCGATGTTTGATGTTGGGTTCTAGGTGCTTGGGTAATGTTGTTCGAGTTAGTCCCTAGTTAATTTTTCCTGCCTTCCCCCGCATTTTCACTTTTCACTCAATTGGAACAGTAATTGAAGTCTTTGCCCTCAAGGAGGTCAGAGATGCAATTTTTTCCTCATATTTCCGCTTCAGAACAATCGTTTTTGTCTGGTATTCCGACAAAAGAGCTTCGAGGTCTAGGGCAAGGTTCTCAATTTGATCAAGTCTTTTCTTCCCTTGTATCTTCTGAAAATAATTGTGAAAGCTTAGCTCATTGCAGGGAGCAAACTTGTAGGGATGTTGAGCCAAGAAAGGATGATGCACAAAGGGGAGAGGATAAGAGAGTTTTTTGGTCTGACAAGCTGAGTGAGGAAGATTTTTCCTCTTTAAAAGATGTTTTGAAAAATTTTGGTGTAGAAAAGGAAAAAATTCAGGTCTTGGAGAAAAAGTTTCGGGAAAAGGGGCTGTCTTGGAAAGATGTAGTCCTTTGTCTGGGACTTGGTAGTTTGTTGACTAAGGATATTGGACACTTAAATGCAAATTTAAAAAGAGGATTAACTTCTTTTTTTCAGAAGATAAATTTCACTCCGCAAAAGAGTCAAGAACTGGTAGCTAAGCTTGAACAAAATAAAAAAATGGAAGTGTGGAAAGAAATTGCTGAAAAGCTCAAAGAAATGCCACAGGGGCGAAAGATATCTTTAACTAAGAATGAGATAAAAAGTCTTAAGGTGGCTTTTGGGGTAGAAAAAGACCAGTCTTTTTTATCTGGTTTTGCAAATAAAGAGTTAAGTTTGGGAGAATTAAAGAATTTATTGGCTGTAATAAAAAAAGAGGCAATGCGAACAGCACCTGAAATCAATGAAGATGTAATGCGGTCAGTCTCTGAGGAAAGAAAAGCGATAATGGTTGATGGCCAAAGTAAGGAAGTTTTGATGTTGAGGTCAATAAGGCAACTCGCCCAGAAGACAGAGAAGAAGGGTTTGAATAATGACCAAGGCAAAGAAGGCATAGAGAACAATACTTTGCTCAAGGCTAAGGACAATGGGGTACTACATCAAGGACGGCGTCACGAAGGCAAGTCACCTAATGTTAATAAAGAAAAGGAAAAAGAGAATAATGATGACCAGCGAAATTTCTTGGAACAACGTGTTAAAGTAAAAAACGGTAAAGATGCTCAAGGACAGTTTCACAAAGCAAATAATGTTCATGATGAAATAAATGTTTTTCAGGTGAAAAACGAGAGTGATTGGCAGACAAAATTTGGGGGTGGCAGGGAAAAGATATCGAGACAGGTAATGGAGCAAGTGCAAAACGGGGTGGTTCAAAATTTAGGTAACGGCCGGCGGCAGATTAGATTGCAATTAAGCCCACCTGATTTGGGACGGTTACATGTTGTTTTACAGGTCAAAAACAACGAGGTTAAGGCGCTTATCAAAACCACAAACCATGATGTCACTCAGATTGTTAGTGAAAATTTGAATCAATTGAAGACCAGTCTGGAACAGCAGGGGTTAAAAGTAGGAAAGTTAGAAGTGCAGACTCAGCTCCTTGATGGCCAGATGAGTACGCCCTGGCAGGGCTCTGACAAACATAATCAGGCTCAGGAGCATCTTCGTAAAGGAATAAACCTGGCCAGGTTACGGGGACTTAGTGAGAGCCAGGAAGAAAATTTGGCCCATGATGTGCAGAATATAGGGCATGGAGAAAATATTTCCCAGTCAGGGATAGATTTATTTGCCTAGCGAGGTAGAAAATGCAAACTAATGGTCTTGATTATTTGCTTGGCGGGTATGAGCGAGATTTCACTGGTCAGACTAGCAAAACTGGTGATGCCGCTCCTATGGGTAAGGATGAGTTTTTAAAACTTTTAGTTACCCAATTAGAGCACCAGGATCCATTGAATCCCATGGATGATCGTGAATTTACAGCCCAACTGGCACAGTTTTCCAGCTTGGAGCAATTGACTAGTATTTCTGAAGGTATCAAGAGCCTAAATGAAGATAGGGCCAGGCAGGAAATGCTTGGTGCGGTGAGTTTTATCGGCAAGGAAGTGCGTGCAAGTGGTGATAGTTTGAGTAAAGAAGGCAATAATGTTTCTACCGTGTACTATCATTTTGATGATGTGGCTTCAAAGGTATACATCAATATTTTTGACTCCTTTGGAAACCTTGTGCGCTCGGAAAACTTAGGCTCAAGGCAGCCGGGTGATTATGAGTTTGTCTGGGACGGTAAAACTTATACTGGCAGTTATGCCCCTGATGGTGTTTATTCAGTGAGCATTGCCGCAGAGGGTATCAATGGTCAACCAGTATTGGTTGACACTGAGGTCAGTGGCAAGGTGGCTGGCGTACAAAATCTGAATGGACAATCATACCTGCGCTTAGAAGATGGGCGACAGGTTAACTTTGTAGATGTTAAAGAGATTGTTAACCCTAGTAGCGATGATAGCCAGAATAGCTAGGAGGTTTGAATATGGGACTTTCAGCAGCATTATATTCAGGAACCAGCGGGCTTAGGGCTCATGGAGAGGCCATGTCTGTTATAGGCAATAATATTTCCAATGTGAGCACAATCGGTTTCAAAGGGTCTAGAATGCATTTCGAAGATGCCCTGAATCAGGAAATTACTACTGCAGTTGGAGTAGGACAGGTTGGTAGGGGGGTGGCTATAGGTACTGTTATGACAGATTTTGCTCAAGGTTCTCTGGAAACTACCACAGAGTCCACTGATTTGGCCATAGGTGGCAATGGATTCTTCATTGTTTCCCCAAAGGATGAAGAAACGCAATACTATACCCGGGCAGGAAATTTTCGTTTTGATAAAGATGGTTACCTGGTAGATCCCCACGGTTATGTGGTCCAGGGCTGGGAAGTGCTTCAGGAAGATACGTCAGCAGCAGCTACAGTTGAGCAGGCAGCTAGTCAGACTACTAGTATAAAGACAAAAGGAGTGCCCACTGATATTCGCTTGGAGAATTTTCAGTCTCCTCCTCAGCCTACATCTCGAGTTAGTATGGTTGTCAATCTGGATTCACAAAGTGAAGATAGGTCAACAGATACTAAGGATCCGTTTTTTGCCATGTTTAAAAAATGGAATGCTAATGCCAGCGTTCCTATTGGAGACACGGCTTATGCATATCAAAGTACTATTAAGGTTTATGATGAAAACGGCACATCACATAATTTAACAGTTTATTTTGATCCGGTCAGGGAAGATATTGCTGATACGGGAGGTAAACAGTATTGGGAATTTATGGTTACTGTTCCTCCGAGTGAAGATAACAGATCCTTTTGGAGTAGTAGCGTGACCAATACTGATAAAAAGGGAGTGTTAATGATAGGTTCCTTGACATTTAATACCGCCGGAGAAGTAGAAAATATGAGCGCGTTCACGTTGAATAACAACAACGTGACTCTTTCTAACCCCAGCAACCTAGATGAGTGGGAACCCGCTTTGTTTTCACAAAATGGATACCCCATATGCACGGCTAATTTTTTGGCTGCAACAAGTGCGGATTTTACTGATGAGACTAATGCCAAGAATATTGAGATAAATTTTGGCATTCGCAATAAGGATTTAAGCGATCCGGACGGTACCGGCCCTAAATATCCTGGTTGGTATGACCCTGATACCACCAATTACACTGACCCCAGCGAAATTGGCACAGATCAGACAAGATTAATTAGTTTTTTAGACCCTGAATACGGTGCTCTCTCGACAACTACCTATAGTACCGGTTCGACAACATTGTATCAATCTCAGGATGGCTATACGGCCGGATTTTTACAAAATATTAGTGTGGACCGTGACGGGGTGATAACGGGAAGATACTCTAATGGACAGATTTTACCGCTCTATGTTCTTACTCTTGCTGATTTTAACAATAAATATGCCTTGCATCGTGAAGGGGGCAATTTATTCTCACAGACGAGAGAATCCGGTCCTCCTTTGACGGGTTTGCCCGGTACAGGAGGAAAAGGTACAATAGCCTCAAATTCTCTGGAACAATCTAATGTTGATCTGGCGAAGGAATTTGTAAAGATGATTACAACTGAGAAAGGATTTCAGGCTAATAGTAAGACCATAACTACAACCGACCAAATGCTTTCCGTGCTTATTCAGCTAAAACGATAATCAATTCGTTTCTAAACAAAAAGCCCCGCTTAGCGGGGCTTTTTGTTTTATAGTGAGCGGTTTATAAATACTCCAACCATTTTTTCAATTGACGCGGCCAGGTTAAGCAGTTCATCTGGTGGAATTTTACGGATGATTTTATTGGTTTCCGGATTCACCACATCTACCTGTAACCTGTTGGTTTCCTTGTGGATATGAAATTTAAGTTTAACACCTAATGAATTGATATAATCTTCTATGGACCTGGCAAGGTTTTCTATTTTTTCAAATTCGTTTTTTGGGAGTTTATCAGTCTTCTCCCTGTTTCTGTTTATACTTTTTTCTATATTCTGTCCGTGAGAGTCAACTTTCTGCGGGTCCGGACGATAGTTGCTCATATCCTGATTATTAAGATTCAGTGTATCTTGGACTTTCATTTTTTTCTCTCCACATTTTTCTCTTCTTCCCTATCCTTATCGGAACTATTTTTAAAAACTTTAGCCTACTGTTGAGACTAACTAAAATTTCTATTTTAATCTTTTGGCTAACTTAAGTTGGTGCCTATGTGATTTACTAGGAAAAAATTGACAGTTTTTTTTTATAACCGGAAAAATTTGCTTGTTTTGATTTTGTAACATGCTGAAATGTTAGTATAAATTATTAATGGTACCTTGTTTGAAAGATAATAAAAAAAATAGGAGGTAAAGCTATGTCTTTGGTTGTCAATCATAACCTTATGGCCATGAATGCGTCTAGAAATTTGAGCATGGCCTATGGTCGACTGGGCACGTCCACGCGTCGTTTGTCCTCGGGGCTTAGAGTTAGCACTGCTGCTGATGATGCAGCAGGTCTGGCAATTCGCGAACTTATGCGGTCAGATATATCCGCTCTGCAGCAGGGAGTCAGAAATGCCAATGACGCTATTTCGCTGATCCAAACGGCTGACGGCGCATTACAGGTCATTGATGAAAAGCTTATTCGCATGAAAGAACTGGCAGAACAGGCTGCCACCGGAACCTACACTTCAGATCAGCGTTTGATAATTGACTCTGAATATCAGGCCATGGCGTCAGAGATTACTCGTATTGCCAATGCAACGGACTTTAATGGTATCTATCTATTGAATGGTAATTTGTCCGGTGCAGGCGGAGATCAATCAGCCTGGATCGATTCTTATAATGGTAGTGGCTTGGACAGTGTAGGACCTCTGCATGTTCATTTCGGAACAGGTAATGATTCAGCAGAAGATTATTACTATATTGCGATTGGCGGCGCCACTGCCTCTGCGTTTGGATTGGGCAATAATGCAGACACGTCCAGGTCAGACTATGTTGGCGGAGCTTCTATTTCCACACAGAGTTTGGCTCAGCAGGCCTTGGAGGGCATCAAACAGGCAATTGTGTCAAAAGACCATATTCGGGCCAGTCTAGGTGCTTTGCAAAACCGACTTGAGGCAACGATAAGCAATTTGACTATCCAGGCCGAAAACATGCAGGCAGCAGAGTCTCGCATTTCTGACGTAGATGTGGCCACAGAGATGACAGAATTTGTTCGGAATCAGATTCTGACTCAATCGGCAGTGGCAATGCTTGCCCAGGCCAATTCTCTGCCAAGGATGGCAATGCAACTCATTCAAGGGTAATGGCTATATATCATAATAGGCGGATTGGGAGTAAGCAGTATGAAGGAGAGAGTTCTTTAAAAGAACACTTTTTATGAGTTCCTGCTCGTTACTGCTTACTCCCAACTGCCTATTAAAACTTCATAGCCTTTCTTGGAGAAATTTAAGTCCTAGTTGGGCAGCCTTTTGTTCTGCTTTTTTCACACTGGTGCCCGTGGCTTTTAGGTTGGTCCCATCAGGAAGGCTGACCTGGACAAGATAGATTTTTGCATGTTCCGGGCCTTGGCTATCAACCAGGGTATAAACAGGGCGTTGCTTGAAAATTTTTTGGGTTAATTCTTGAAGTCTGGTTTTGTAATCCTTTGTGATTTTTTTGAGAGATATTTTTTTGGGCCAAAAAGGGCTAAAAATTTTATTTATGCTGGTCTTGACCTGTTCATAGCCTCCATCCAGAAATATGGCCCCAAAGATAGCTTCTAATGTGTCACTAAGCACCGAGTCCCTGTCTTTACCGCCCTGCATTTCCTCACCTTTTCCTAATAAAATATATTGGCCAAGCTTTAAAGATCTGGCTATTTGTGCTAGTGATACTTCATTGACCATACTTGCTCTAGCTTTGGTCAATTCTCCCTCTGATGCCATGGGAAATTGTTCATAGAGGGCTTTGGAGATACATAATTCAAGTACTGCGTCTCCTAAAAACTCCAATCGTTCATTGTTTTCCAGGCCATGTTCATTGGCAAATGAGCTGTGAGTCAAGGCCTGGCGGAGTAAAGCTTTATCATTGAATTGGTAAAAAATGAGTTTTTCCAGGTTGTTAATTTCGTGAGCAGAGAGAAAGTTTTTCATCCAGGTTATCTCCTGATTAAAGTTTAGGGCATTGAGTTTAAAAGTCAGAATTCAGAACTTTTAAAGAGGGGGCTAGCAGGGGATAAATTTTCGGTCAATCCCAACCAATTAATTCCCAAACTTTTCACCCCCCAACCCTCTTTACAATACATTTACATTGGTTTGGAATTATGTTTTAATAAATAAACTATGCTACTTCAACTAATGGTATCCTTTAGCGGATTCCTTTTACCGGCCAATTTGGCCCTTTCGCCAATAATCAGGTGAAATCTGGCCTAGTCGATTAATTTAATCTTTTTACCATGAATGAACACGAGAAATTTTAAAAAACTTTAAACTTTCCAGGAGGATAAAATGGTTGGAGTTTATATTGGCTCAACTGCAGGATATTCTGGCAAAAATATGATCGCTATGACATTAGGTCTTAGATTCCAAAAAGACGGATACAAGGTAGGGTATATGAAGCCCGTTGGAGCCATGCCTAAAGAAATAGATGGTAAGCTTGTTGACGAGGATGCTTTTTTTGTCCAGGAAATATTGGGCCTTTCCGAAGATGCAGAAAAAGTTACTCCGGTGGTTGTAAATCAAGATTTCAAAGTAAAAGCCTTCAAAGGTGAATATGAAAATTTAATGGATAAGATCCAGCAGAATTATGCAGAATTGAGTCAAGATAAAGATGTGATGATTGTGTCCGGTTCAGGAAGTATGTATTCTGGAAAATACTGCAGTGTTGATGGGGTTAGGGTGGTCAAGACTTTAGGCCTGAAATCATTGGTCATAGACCGTTATACCAAAGAGCTTAATTATGACTACCTGCTCGCTCTGAAAGAGACCTTGGGCGATCAAATGATCGGTGCAATTTTAAATGATATTCCAGACCATTTTATGGATGAACTGAACAACATGCTTGTGCCTTGTCTAGAGCGTAATGGTGTAAAGATTTTGGGTGTCATTCCCCACGATTCTCTTATGGGCGCAATAAAAGTAGCAGACCTGGCCGAGCGTCTGGGAGGAAGGATCATAGCTGGCTCAGATAAGGCAGACCGGGTCGTAGAGAGCTTCCTTATAGGTACCATGCAGGTAGAAAACTTTATGACCCATTTTAAGCGCCATAAGAATTCTGCGGTTATTGTTGGTGGAGATAGGTCAGACGTCCAACTGGTGGCTCTTGAAGGTAAATGTCAGTGTTTGATTTTAACCGGCAACCTTTATCCTAATGATATAATCATGAGTCGGGCCGAGGTATTGGAAGTGCCTATTGTTATAGTCCGCGATGATACTTATACTGTGGCCAAGAAAATGGAAAACATCCTTTCCAGGCATAAATTGAGGGATGTAATCAAGATTCAACACGGTGCACAGTTAGTTAATTCTGTACTTGACTATAATTATATTAAAGAGTCAATCGGCCTGAGTTAGTTGTAAGTCCTGTAAGGCAGAAAATTAAAGTCTAAAAAAAGGCACCTCTTTGGTGCCTTTTTTAATGTCTTGAAGATGGAAAGATTTATATAGAGCCTGTGGCCGAACCTCTTTATCAACTTAACTTCTATGGTTTATTCTAGTCTTGGTTTCTTTCATGCTGGGACAAAGACTAGGACTCATCTAAAACTTGCTTGCGGACAGAGCATAATGGGATACTTTGGGTAAACAAATATTCTTTTTATTATCGATAGTTATGGTCAACATCGCAAAGTGTTTAGCCCTTTCATCCCGATGCTCTGTTTTTCCGCAAGCTTCGTCAAGTTGGGTTACCCAAGCCGTTTGTAATGCATTCCATAAACCAAGACTTTCAATCGGCGGTTAAAATGGGGTTTGGCCACAGGCTCTATAATATATAATAAAAGTCTTGTTACCTTTTCCCGTCATTCTGAGCGGAGCGAAGAATCTCAGACAAAGGCGGGGTAAAGAATGACGTTAAGAGACGCAAGGGCAACGTCTTCTCTGATTCAACCAACATAATTGGTATCAATTAGCAAATTATCACTCTGAGCGGCCTGCTTGGCCAGGAGGTCGCACCTTTCGTTTTCTTCATCCCCGTTGTGACTTTTGATCCAGTGAAAATTAACCTGGTGTTTGTTTAAAAGAGGAAGAAGTTTTTGCCACAGGTCCAGGTTTTTGACCTGTTTTTTGCCGGAAGTTTTCCAGCCATTTTTTTGCCATTTTTTTATCCAATTCTGGGTGATGGCATTCGATACGTATTTTGAATCTGTATAAAGGTCCACCTGACATGGAAACTTCAATGCTTCCAGGGCCTTGATAATGGCCAGGAGTTCCATGCGATTATTGGTAGTTAGCTTAAACCCTTGGGAAAGTTCTTTGCGTTTGTCCTTATACTTTAAAATTGCCGCCCAGCCACCCGGTCCAGGATTTCCCAGGCTGGAACCATCCGTATAAATTGTTACCTTATAAGGCTGCTTATCCATTTTCGATTTCCATAAGTTTTTGGCCAATTAAACTTAATGCTTCACCTAAACCTTGGGGCCAGTTACCGTTTTCAAAATAGGGAACAAAGTGTTGCTCCTGCAGGTAACGCAGGAACTCTACACCCAGGACTTTCTCCACCAGGGGGGGAAACCTCACGATGACCTCTTTATACTTAGGGCTTAAGCCGATAAAAATAGTTTTGGAATCCAGCTGGGGAATGTATACTCGTTCTTTGGTTATTTTAAGCTGTAGGGTCAAACCATACCTTTTTTTTAGCAGGGCAGAAAAATTATAGATACTTTTTTTCTGCTTATCGGTTAAAGTTTTGGTCTGATCCCAAATGGACTGTCTGGACTGAATAGTTGTGATGGTACGATCATAATGTTTCCAGAAAAGTACTCCTACTGCCATG
Organism: Desulfovulcanus sp.; assembly: GCF_982781345.1. Classification (NCBI taxonomy): domain Bacteria; kingdom Pseudomonadati; phylum Thermodesulfobacteriota; class Desulfovibrionia; order Desulfovibrionales; family Desulfonauticaceae; genus Desulfovulcanus; species Desulfovulcanus sp. Next base: position 43,275 of record NZ_CEYAEZ010000003.1, on the reverse strand, counting down.
AATACGGCTACCAGGGCCAGGCCGCGGAAAATTTGCATGAAAATATTATCGTTTCTGCGTTTTATAAACATCTTCTTTTCCCGACTCTGTAGTTTTCAATTTCTATAATTTCCATACATCTACCCCATTAAGCTTTATTTACTCTTAAGCGCAGTAATGGGATTAAGGTTAGCTGCCTGGTTGGCTGGTTTTAGTCCAAAAATTAGGCCAATTAAAAGGGCCGATAGGCTCGATATCAAAAAAACTTTTAGAGAAAATTCTATTGGTATAATGCCTAAACCTGACAAAATTTGTCCTGTAAGTGTACCCAGGCCAAAGCCGCATATAGCACCCAGTATAGTTAAAATAACTGCTTCCGTCAAAAATTGGACTCTTATAGCCAATTTGTTCGCGCCCAGTGCTAATTTAAGTCCGATTTCATTTTTGCGTTCGTCAACACTTAAATAAAAGAGATTGGCCAGGACAAATCCGCCGACTATTACAGCTACCGCGGCAGTCACCCCCAGGAAGATTACCAGGCTCCCCTGGAGCATGGCAAGAAATTTTAAGATTTCTTTGGCCGATAAAATAGTAAAGTCATCTGCCTGACCTGGTCCTAGATTGTGCTCATATCTTAAAAGAGCCCTTAAGTTTTGTACATGCTCATCCATAAGTTCCGGGTGAAAAAATTTAACTCTTAAAGCTCGAAAATATTTACGGTCTAAGTTGAATCTTTGTGTTAAAGTTGTAATGGGCATGATAATGCGGTTGTTAATGGATCTTCCCCCTCCACCTGTAAAGTCTCGATAAGCCAGAACACCAATGACCTGGACAGCTAGATTATTGATAAGGATGGTTTTGCCTAATGGGTCGGCATCGGGAAAAAGTTGTTTGGCTGGTTCATCACCTAAAATGCATACTTTGCGTGCCCTATGTACGTCGTCATTGTTTAAGTCTCTGCCTAGGGCTAAGGGCCAGTTCCATCCCTCTGCATAGTTGGCTGTGGAACCAACAACTACAGAGACATTAATGTTTTTATGTTGAGCTTTTACCTGGACATCGTGAACAGCTCGCATGGGAATAACCATATAAGCTCCGGGCAGAGACTTTTCAATTTTTTTGGCATCAGCCCAGGTCAAGGTATTTACCCGTTGGCCAACTGCCCGGCTTTTAATGTCTCCCCCTAAGACAAAGACAGCGTCAGGGCCAAACCAGTGCACTACTTCCCGGGCTTTTTTCTGGGCTCCATCAATGGAGGAGATAATGATAGTTAAAGCTGCAATGCCTAAACTGATGGCCAGGACGACAAAAAGACTGCGTAGTTTATAGGCCCACACTGCTTTTAAGGCCAGTTCAAAATTACGCAGATAAATAATTGAATTATGTAGTTGCGATCTGTCCATCGATAATCTGGATGGTCCGCTGAGCAAAGTCAGCAGTAACCGGATCATGGGTGACCAGGATAATGGTTTTTCCCTGGGCATGAATTTTTTTGAATAAGAGCATGATTTCCTGGCTGGTTTTGGAATCCAATTGCCCTGTGGGTTCATCAGCAAGGATGAGCTGGGGATCGTTGATCAGGGCCCGGGCCAGAGCCACACGTTGTTGCTGTCCGCCGGAGAGTTGGCTTGGCTTAAACTTCATACGCTCTTTCAGGCCAAGCTGAGTTAGAAGCTCTTTGGCCCTTTGTTCCAACTGTTTTCTTGGCGTTTTACTGTATAAGCCGGGCAAAAGCACATTATCCAGGGCTGTTATATAGGGAACAAGGTAGAAGCTTTGAAAGACAAACCCTATGAGTGAGTTTCTAAGCTTACTTAATTCATCGTCGCTTAACTTGGACACATCTTTTCCCTGTAAAAGATATTGGCCTGATGAAGGAGCATCAAGAAGTCCGATGATATGCAAAAGAGTTGACTTGCCTGACCCGGAAACTCCCTGCAAGGCAACAAATTCGCCCTGCTCAATGTCCAGGTTAATGTCTCTTAAGACCTGTATTTCGTCTTGACCCTGGACAAAGTTTTTGTGGATATTTTTTAATTGAATAAGCATTCAACTCCTTAATTTCACTGCGCAATCAGCCAACTACTTAGCTTTCAAAACAACTTGGGTGGCAACGACATCACCCGGTTTTAGTCCGGAAATAATTTCTGTATAATTGAGTCCGCTTAATCCAAGTCTTGGCTTGACCTGTGAAACAGTACCATCAGGCCTTTGTACAAAAATAACCTGTTTCCCCTTGATCCATTTTAGGGCTGAATTAGGCAGGGCCAGAACATTGTTCTTGGTTTTTACCTCAATCTGGCAATGAGCGGTCATTTCAGGTCTTAAAAATCTGGCTTGTTCAGGGGTAATTCGGACTAGTGCCTGATAATAGACAATATTATCCCTTATCTCTGGTTGGGGATAGATTGTGGCTATTCGGCCGGTAAAGGTTTTGTTCGGGTAGGCATCTACGTTAAAGGACACCTTTTGTTTGGGGCGGATTTCACCCATGTCTGTTTCATCTATATATATCCACATTTCAAGGCGTGTAGGGTCTAAAACAGTAATCAGATTGGCTACCTGGAGGCCAGCGACAACAGTTTCTCCTTCTTGGGCTGTAACCTGGCTGACATAACCGGTCAGAGGACTGTAAATTTTAGTGTAGCTAAGCTTAACCTTTAAAGCATCTAGTTTGGCCTGGGCTTCTCTAACTTCTGCCCTGCTTTTTTTTGTTTCAAAAGCAAATTCCCTGTTTAACTCATTTAATCTGGCACTAGCCTGGTTAAAGTTTTGTCTTTCAACTGCTAGTTCTTTTTGGGCTCGCTCAAACTCATCTTGAGAAACAAGTTTTTCTTGAAAGAGTTTTTCGAGTTTATGGAAATTCGATCTGGTATAGTCTAATTTGGCTTTGGCTTGGTGCAACATGGCTTGGGCCTGAGCTATTTTTAATGGATAGGTGGCCTTGATTTTCTCCAGGGCCAGGCGGGCCTTTTCCAGCCGGGACTGTGCTTCAACCATGGCTGCCCTTATCTCTCGGTCATCAATTTCCGCCACAAGCTGAGCCTTTTGTACTTTATCGCCTACCTTGACCTTCATCTTGGTAATGACGCCGGTGGCTTGGGCCCCGATTTTGACTATGGCTCCTACCTGAGGTTTGATAATCCCGGTAGCCTCCAGGACTTTGCGCACCTGACCTTTTTTCAGGGTGGCTGTGGCCAGAATTTTAGGGCCTTGGTATGAATTTTTTTTCTTCCACCACCATCCTCCCCCGGCGATCAAGACCAAAACTAAGGTGAGAAAGATAAGTTTACGCATCTTGGGTCAGTTCCAGGATCCATTTCTTTAAAGGTTGTTCGATTAGAGCGCGAATTTCTTCCAGCCGTTTTTCCGATTCAGCCTCAAATCGAAGGACCAAAACCGGCTGGGTATTGGATGCGCGTAGCAGCCCCCAACCGTCATCAAAGATAATGCGAACACCATCTACGTCGACAATATTGTATTTTTCTCGAAAATAGGCCTGGGCTTTGCTGACAACCTTAAATTTAATTTCTTCCGGACAATCCATTCGAATTTCCGGGGTATTAAATGTCTTGGGCCAGTCAGATAAATAAGAGCTCAAGGGCATATCCGGCTGTTTGCTTACAATTTCTATCAGACGGGCAGCAGCATAGAGGGCATCGTCAAAGCCATAGTAGCGATCAGCAAAAAACATATGTCCGCTCATTTCCCCGGCGAGCAGGGCCCCGGTCTCTTTCATCTTGGCCTTGATCAGGGAGTGGCCTGTCTTCCACATTAGAGGCTTGCCCCCATGCTTTTCTATATCTTTAAACAGAAGGTGAGAACATTTTACTTCCCCGATTACGGTGGTGCCAGGGTTTTCTTCGAGTACCTGGCGGGCAAAAATGGCTAAAAGTTTATCTCCATAGACAATATGGCCTTTTTCATCTACAACACCAATACGGTCTCCATCACCGTCCAGGCCGATTCCAAGGTGGGCTTTTTCTTCTGTAACGATCTTGCTTAAATCCGTGATATTTTTAAGGACCGTGGGGTCTGGATGATGGTTAGGAAAGTCACCATCTGGCTCGCAGTAGAGGGGAATAACTTCTGCCCCAAGTCTTTTTAATAGTTCAACACAAACAAGCCCCGCGCTGCCATTGCCGCCATCTACAACCACTTTGATCGGGTTACTTAGTTTGGCCCGTTCGGATAGATGTTCCAGGTAGGCCGGGACAATGTCCAATTGACTGGCCATGCCTTCACCTTTAGCAAAATCGCCCCCCACCATTATTTCATAAATTTTTTGGATTTCTGAGGTATGGATAGTGCTTTCACCGGCCCAGACCTTGAATCCATTAAAATCAGAAGGGTTATGGCTGGCCGTGATCATGACACCGGCATTTAAGTTCAAGTTTTTGATGGCGAAATAAAATAAAGGGGTAGCCACCATATCCAGAAAAGTAACATCAACTCCGGTGGAAAGGAGGCCATCCATAAGTCTTTTCTGATATTCCGGTGAGCTGTGTCTACAATCATGTCCGATTACGGCATGGGTGTAGCCCAGAGATAGAAAATAAGTCCCGCAGGCTTTGCCAAGGACTTCTACCCAGTCACCATCAAAGTCTTTATCTACAATGCCGCGGATGTCGTAAGCGCGGAAAATTTCTCTTTTAATCTCTTTCATTGGGCCCTCCGTTTTTTGAAGTTTGGATTCTTGAATTTAAAGTTTGGAAATAAAAGTTGAAGGATATAATTTCTATTTTTAATTTTATCAATATGGGGAGAATAAAGAAAAGATTTACACTTGTAAAATCTTTTAATAGGTATATAGGTAGTGTTTCTAACGTACGAATATTTAGAGTTTAGAGTTTTTGTACTTGGTAACTATCATGTCATGCTCTAGGCTTTATATTTTGGGGAGGTTGAGTAAGTTTATGAATTGGGATTGGGATAAATTGCAAGAACGGCGGCAGAGACAAAATCCCGGGGGTGTCCCTGGGCCTGATTTTGGAGATTTTAATCAAAAATTGAAGCAGATCAAAGGAATAAAATTGCCCGGGGCCAAGGTCGTGGTCCTGGTGGTCATTGCCTTATGGGCCTTAAGCGGTATTTACATAGTTGATCCGGATGAGGTGGGGGTTGTTCAGCGTTTTGGTGAGTTTAACCGCATTACCGGGCCTGGTCCACACTATCACATTCCTTATCCCATTGAAAAAGTGCAAACGCCTAAGGTTACACGAATTAGAAGAGTTGAGATAGGTTTTAGGACTCTGCAGAAAAAGACTACTTTTGCTACCAACCAGTATCGATTGGTTCCTGAAGAGTCTCTCATGCTTACTGGCGATGAGAATATTGTTGATGTGCAGTTTATTGTACAATATCAAATAAAAGATCCAAAAGATTATTTGTTTAACATTTCTCAACCCGTAAAGACGGTCAAAGACGCGGCAGAGGCAGCCATGCGTGAGGTTATTGGGTATAATAAAATAGATTCTGCCCTGACTACTGGAAAGTTGTCCATTCAAAATGATACACGGGAGCTTTTGCAAAATATTTTGGACCGTTACCAGAGCGGTATAAAAGTAGTGGCCGTACAACTGCAAGATGTACACCCACCCAAGCAGGTGGTTGATGCGTTTAAAGACGTGGCCAGTGCTAAAGAGGATAAAAGCAGGTACATTAATGAGGCGGAAGCCTATCGTAATGACCTTCTTCCCAAGACTAGAGGTGAAGTGGCCAGAATCATCAACCAGGCCTTGGCTTACAAGGAGAGTGTTGTACGCAAGGCCAAGGGTGAGGCGGACAGATTCCTCGCTATATTGAAAGAATATAACAAGGCTAAGGATATCACTAAAAAAAGAATATATATTGAAACTATGGAGCAGATTTTGTCCAACCCCAGTGTGCGCAAGATGATTATTTCAGACAAGGCCTTACAAAGAGTTGTTCCTTATTTACCTCTAAATATGGAAGGCCTCAAAGGAAAATCAACTTCCCCAAAGGGTAAAAATGTAGGAGGGAAGAAGTAATGCCTTATAAAAAGAGCTCTGTGCTGGCTATAATTTTCATTATTTTGCTTTTGGTTGGTTCGCAGTGCGTGTTTACAGTTGATCAGACCCAGAGGGCCATAGTGCTCCAGCTTGGAAAACCTGTGGGGTCTGATCTGGGCCCCGGCCTGCATTTTAAATTGCCCTTTGTGCAGAATGTTATTTATTTTGATCGTCGGGTTTTGGAATATGATGCCCCGCCGGCAGAAGTTTTAACCAGAGACAAGAAAAATCTTGTGGTGGATAATTATTCCCGGTGGCGGATCAAAGATCCCCTGACTTTTTACCGCAGTGTCCGCACTATTTCCAGCGGTCTCTCTCGATTGGATGACATAATTTATGCTGAACTCAGGGTAGCCTTGGGTCAGTACTCGCTTACTGAGGTTGTTTCTTCCAAAAGAAGCGAGATAATGAGCCAGGTGACAAAAAAGTGTAATAGGCTTCTTCAAGAATATGGCATTGAGGTATTGGATGTGCGTATAAAAAGGACTGACCTGCCCCCGGAAAACCAGAGGGCCATATATGGTCGGATGCGAGCGGAAAGAGAGCGCCAAGCCAAGCAATACAGGTCTGAAGGTAGGGAGGAAGCGGTTAAAATTAGGACCACTGCAGATAAAGAGCGGAGCATTATGCTTGCCGAGGCCGTGCGAAAGGCTCAGGTGTTGCGTGGACAAGGTGATGCTGTAGCCACGGCAATTTATGCCCAGGCTTTGGCTAAGGACCCAAATTTTTACCAGTTTCTGCGCACAATGGAAGCATATAAAAAAGGCGTAAACGATAATACTAGTTTTGTGTTTACTCCGGATAGTGAGTTTTGGAGATTTTTAAATAAAAGTAGATAGGTTAAGAGGGCTGAAGTCCGAGTTTTCAAGGATAATATTGTATATTCCACAACTTAACAATTCAACTTTCGGATTTAAGCTACGAGCACATTTTCTTCAATGCTACCAAAGACTTGGATACATCTAAGGCTTGCTTGCGGGCTGTGCATAAAGGGGTTTTTTAGTTAAATGTTATTCAAAGTATTTTCTGTATTCATGATATATCTCGCAATTTTTGTGGGGTAGTCTCCCTATGCACATCTTTTCCGCAAGCTTCGCCAAGATGTGTTGCCCAAGCCGTTTGTAATGCATTTCAGAGAATGTGCTCTTCAAAAGTGTTGAAATTATAGTGAGTTAGACAACTCCGAAAGTTGAGTTAACAAGACGGAGCTAACATATGCGAGATGATGTTTCTTCTTTGACTTTGTTGGGGAAAAGCAAGACTGAGTATCCAACCCGGGTTGACCCTGGGATTCTGGAGACGTTTCCCAATAGATTCCCGGAAAGAGATTACCTTATTACCTTGGTTAGTGATGAGTTCACCTCTCTTTGTCCTATGACTGGCCAGCCAGATTACGGAACAATCATTATAAAATACATTCCTGATAAAAAATGCATAGAGTCCAAGTCGTTAAAGTTTTATTTATTTAGCTATCGCCAAGAGCCAACTTTTATGGAGACAGTGACCAACCGAATTTTAGACGATCTGGTCAAGGCTTGTGAGCCCCGGCAAATGACAGTTGTAGGTAAATTCAAGGCCAGGGGCGGCATAGTGATTGAGATTGAGGCAAGTTATGTTCGCTCAGATACCTAGATATTCTAAACGCCTGCATAGATAACCTTCCTTATTAAATGTATAGTGTTTAAGGTAACCTTAGACACTATATATTTATCTTAAATCTTTTATAAGAATAATGCACTTAGCCTATCACCGATCAACTTGCTTGAAACGATTGCCTAACATGCAATCTCATGGGTGAGTTGAGGCAATAAAAATCGGAGGAACTTATGATAGAGATGAATTTAGACAATCTGGAACAATTTTTAAACGATATTTTACCAGGGGAAGTAAAACTCACAGGTATAGGAGAGATTGGCTCTTTAGATGAGCAAGGAATGAAGGATTTCGGCTATGGAAAACCTATGCTTATTAGCTATGAGCAGGATGGTCAGCTCAAAGAGGCTGTTATCTCAGCAATGCGCGGGGATAAATATGGGCACCAATTCTACTGGGATCGGGCGGCTATTTTAATGTTTCAGTATGAAACCGGGGGCAAAATGGAGCGGCATGTTCGGCCCATTGCTTTGGGGTATATAGATAAGCAGGGTAAGCTTATTCCGGTCCGTGAGCCAAAAGAATTTGTTATTGTCAATGAAAAGGTCGAGGGCAGAGATTATTTTTTAGACCTGGAGCGAATAAAAAAAGGTGATTTTCGCCCGGAAGATCTTGAATTGGCTAAAAAGTTCGCCAGGTGGCTGGCACGTGTGCATAAAGAAAAAAAAGATGATGTAGATCTTTACCTTCGCCGGGTCAGACAGCTAATTGGCGATTCTGAATGTATTTGGGGACTAATCGATGCTTACCCTTATCCTTATGAGCACTTTAATGAACAAAGGTTTATTGCTCTGGAAAAAAAACTCATTGACTGGCGCTGGAAGTTCCGCAAGTTTACCCATCGATTAAGTGTCGTGCATGGAGACTTTCACCCCTGGAATGTGTTGGTCAGAAAAGGGGGAGAGTTTTCTGTTCTGGACAGGAGCCGCGGAGAATGGGGAGAGCCTGCGGATGATGTGTCCACGATGAGTTGCAATTATCTTCTTTATGGCCTCTATGATCAGCCTAAACTTGCTGGTCCATTTGAAAAACTTTATTTGACCTTTTGGGAAGAGTACCTAGAATATACAGGAGATGAGGAAATTTTAAAGGTTGTTGCTCCATTTTATGTGTTTCGGGGATTGGTTATTGCTTCACCAGAATGGTATCCCAACCATCCGTTGCAGGTAAGAGAGGGCTTATTTCGGTTTATAGAGAATGTGCTCGAAGACGAGAGTTTTGATTATAGGAATATTAATAAGTATATGAGTTGAGTGAATCGTTGTGCTTCGTGAGCCGTGACCAGTGAAGAGGGAAAGGTAAGAGCGAACTTCTAATCTTGTAAGGGTAAACATGTTACAATCTACTCAAAAAAATAATTCAACATCCAACATCCAACATTCAACATTAAAAGAGGGTTGGGCTGTCTGGTTTGTTGGGCTTCCCGGCTCAGGTAAGAGTAGCATTAGTAAGAGGGCGTACGAATATTTGCGGGATAAGGGGTTGGATGTGATCTATTTGCAGATGGATGAACGCAGAAAAGTATACTTCCCTAATCCAAAGTACACGCCTGAAGAAAGAAGAAAGGCCTATGAGCTCTTTGCCCTGGAAGCGGCTGAGTTGGTTCAAAAAGGGCATGGAGTCATTTTGGATGGCACTGCGCCTAAAGTGGAGATGCGCCGTCTGGCCAGAAATAAGATTGATAAGTTTGCGGAAATTTATGTTTCCTGTTCCCTTCAGACGGCCATGGAAAGGGAGAGCAAGAGGCCTGAAGGACTGGTTATGGCCGGACTTTATGCCAAGGCCCTGGAGCGGAAAAAAACAGGGAAAGAGTTTCCAGGTTTGGGACAAGTTATAGGCGTGGATATCCCTTTTGAAGAAAATCCACAGGCTGAGCTTGTGGTGAAAAATGAGGGGATAAGTTTGAGAGAGGCTGTTCAGGAGGTGACTAGGTTTTTAGATGGATGGCTTGGTCTATGAGTAAAAAAATGAAATTTCATATCTTTACCTTTGGTTGTCAGATGAATGTCTGTGATTCTGATTGGTTATGCAGGTCGCTGACAGCCATGGGTTTTGAACAAGGCACGGAGGAGGAAGCAGATCTGTTTCTAATTAATACTTGTAGCGTGCGAGAGAAGCCAGAACAAAAGATATATAGTTTGTTGGGACGGCTTAAATCTTATTGGAATAAAAACAAGGATGTCTTTGTTGGTGTCGGGGGATGCGTGGCCCAACAGGTGGGGAAAAAATTTTTTCAGCGTTTCCCGCATGTACGTCTGGTCTTTGGCACGGATGGCATTGCTATGGTCCCTCAGACCATTTTAAGGCTTATCAGTGAGCCTGAGCTTAGAGTAAGCCTTCTGGATTTTGAAGACTACTATCCGGAGAGGGAGAATAACTGGCCAGAAAAGATGCCTGCTCAAGCCTATGTAAATATTATGCAGGGTTGTGATAATTTCTGTGCCTATTGTATAGTTCCTTATACCCGGGGCAGGCAAAAATCGCGTTCAAGCAAAGCCATTTTAGACGAGTGCAGGACCCTGGTTAATTTAGGAGTTAAAGAAATCACCTTGCTCGGTCAAAATGTAAACAGTTACGGGTTGGACAAGTTTGGAGATGGAGTAAGTTTTGCCGAACTTCTATATCAGGTGGCAGCCATTGATGGACTCAAGCGTCTACGATTTACCACCTCTCATCCCAAAGACATTGCCGATGAGGTGATAAAAGCCTTTGGAGAACTTCCTTGCCTATGTCCGCAACTACACTTGCCTTTGCAATCCGGCTCCAACCGTATTTTAAAACTCATGGGCAGAAAGTATACCAGAGAAGAGTATCTGGATATAGTTGATAAGTTGCGCAAAGTTTGTCCGGATATTGCTCTGACTACAGACCTGATTGTTGGTTTTCCCGGAGAGACAGAAGAGGATTTTAAGCAGACTTTGGAAATGATCGAATTGGTGCGTTTTGAAAATTCTTTTTCTTTTAAATATTCAGATAGACCCGGGGTGCGAGCGGAAAAAATGCAGCCCAAGGTCTTAGAAGAAGTTAAGGTTAGGCGGCTTGCTGTTTTACAAGAGTTGCAAGAGGAGTTGACCAGAGCGAGTTATGCCGGGCGAGTGGGCAAAATAGATGAGGTGCTTGTTGAAGGTCTAAGTAAAAAGCAGGGTAAAGATACGAAATTTTGGCGAGGAAGAGATTCAGGTGGTCGGGTGGTAAATGTCCCCAGTTCAAGCGATAAAGACCTCACAGGAGAGATAATCAGGGTGAAAATTGTTCAGGCCAAAAAGCATTCGTTGATGGGTGAATGGGTTGATGAGTAAATGGGATGAAGAGTGAATGGGATGATTGGTGGATGAGTAAGAGACAGAGTTTTCTGCATGCCAGCACTAGTGCGGGTGGCGGGAGTTTATGCTCCCCCCCCCATACATCCTCAAGATTAACTTAATAAAATAAATCCATCTTCCCAAAGGAGAGGTAATATATGATGGTTGAAATGGAAGTGGTAGGTCTGGCTGTGGATGAAGAGACCAAGATGCCCTTAATTATTTTAAAAGATAAAGAAGAAAAATATATTTTGCCCATCTGGATCGGCGCATTAGAGGCGATGGCAATTTCTATCCCCTTAAACGGCATAAAAATGTTAAGGCCCATGACTCATGATCTGTTTTTGAGTACTTTAGAAAATCTGGGAGCAAAGCTTGAACATATCGAAATAACAGAAGTGAAGGATTCCACTTACTATGCGGAGGTTGTTCTTTTAAAAGGTGACGAGAAACTGCGTATTGACAGCAGGCCCTCCGATGCCATTGCTCTTGCCTTGCGAGCGAAGGTGCCGATTATGGTCAGCCAAAAGATTCTGGATGAGATTGAGGTGGAAAAGCGAGAAAAGTATCAGGTTGTTTTGGAGGATGAAGAAAGTAAGAAATGGGCCGAAATTCTAGAAAAATATGATTTAGAGGATATTAAATATAAGATGTAGGGTAGCGCACTATTTGCCTGTCCCACAAACCGGTGTTTGTCAAAGGAGATGTCGCCTGAGTTGGTTTTAAGAGCTTGTAGCCAAACCTTTTTATCAACTTAATTTGTTTATTCTAATCTTGCTTTCTTTCTTGCTGGTACAAAGACTTGGACCTGTTTTCAAAATTTGCTTGCGGCCAGAGCATAATGGGATATTTTGGTGAAGCAAATATTCTTTTATTACCGATGATGCAACTGCAATAATTAAAATTTTACAGTTCTGACAAACAACTTCACCTTGCAACCTATTCAAATAATTCAACATTTATCATTCAAAATTCAACATTGCCTGCAAAAAGGGACTTTTTGCAGGCGCATCATCGATAGTTATGGTCAATATCGCAAAATACAAGTTCATTCATCCCGATGCTTTGTTTTTCCTCACAAGTTGTTAACCGTTTTTAATCCTCAGGCGTGCAGATCTGTTTTGATGAGATCTTTGGTTGGAAGAAGGATAGTAAGGTTTTGGTGTTTACAAAGAAAAAAGCCTCTAATGAGTAAAGACGTTTTAAAACAAATTGCCAAGCAAAAAGTGCCAAACACGTTTTTAGGTGTTTTTATTTTTGGCATGACTAGTTAATTTTATTGGCAAAACATAACATTTACTTCCTGGCAATAGGCATACGCCAACCGGTGCCAAAGGCGCGGTCAGTGATTTTTAGTCCTGGCGGGGCTTGGTAGCGTTTGAATTCAGCCTTTTTAACCATATCAGCGATGCGTTTAACAAGTGACAGGTCAAATCCTTGGGCAGTTATTTGATCTATAGAGTGCCCTTTTTCAATATAAAGGTGCAGGATTTTATCAAGGATACTGTAAGGAGGCAGACTATCTTCGTCTTTCTGGTCGGGTTTTAATTCGGCCGAAGGTGGTTTTTGGAGTACAGAGGCGGGGATAGTGTCTTTGCCCTCCTGTTTGTTTAGCCAGCGGCAGAGGCGATAAACCATTGTTTTGGGTACATCGGAAATAACAGCCAGTCCGCCGGACATGTCCCCGTAGATGGTACAATAGCCTACGGCCAGTTCTGATTTATTGCCGGTGGTAATGAGCATGGCGTTATATTTATTGGATATGGCCATGAGCAAGTTTCCTCTTATGCGCGACTGGATATTTTCTTCAGTCACATCGGGAGGCAAGCCGGCAAAAACAGGTTGCAGCGTTTGATCAAAGCAGCGCATTAAATTTTCTATGGGCAGGGTTATGGTCTTTATGTTTAGATTATTGGCCAGGTCCAAGGCATCACGAATGCTTTGCTTGCTGGTGTATGGTGAGGGCATAAGCACTCCGAGAACATTTTCCGGGCCTATGGCATGGGCAGCTATGGCCGCGCATAAGGATGAATCTATGCCCCCGGATAGTCCGAGAAGAACATTTTTAAATCCGCATTTGCGTACATAGTCTCTGGTTCCCAGAACCAGGGCCTGCCAGGCCTCTGCCTCGGGGCTAAAGTCATCCTCCTCAATTCTGTTTTGCGTCCAATCTTCAATATTAACCATAAGGATGTCTTCGGCAAATGCTTTGGCCCTGGCCTGAAGCCGACCCTCATGATCAACTGCACAACTCCTGCCGTCAAAAATGAGGTCATCATTGCCGCCGACCTGGTTACAATAAAGGAGCGGCAGTTTATATTTGCTGGCTAGAGCTGCAAGTATTTTTTGACGGACGATTTGTTTGCCCAAGGTGAAAGGAGAGGCAGAGAGGTTGAGAATGATATCCACACCTTGCCCTGCTAGGGCCTCAACCGGATCATAAGAATATTTGCGTTCCTGCCAGAAGTCTTTGTCGTTCCAGATATCTTCGCAGATGGTTATACCAAGCTTTATTCCTTTAAAATTTAAGAAACCCGGTTGTGGATAGGGCAGAAAATAGCGTTGTTCATCAAAGACATCATAGTTGGGCAGAAGACTTTTGCCAAAATTTTGCCTGGGTTCTCCCTGGGAAATAAAAACAGCGCCATTGTATAGTTTATCTCTTTGTTCACTTTTTATAGGCAACCCCAGAATTAGAGGACAAAATTTTTCTATTTTCCTGGCAATTTCTATGGTTTTCTCCCAACAATTTTCGATTATACTTGTATTGAACAGAAGGTCTCGAGGCGGATAACCTAAAAGGGACATTTCGCTGGAAATACAAAGGTCAGCGCCATTTTTATAGGCCTTTTCCACAGAGGAAATAATTTTTTGGCTATTTAATTCCAGATGATTGACAGTTGGATTGAGCTGTAACAGGGCGATTTTCATAACAATATTTAAAACTTAGAAGTTAAAAAAGTTTAAAGTCCGTTTCGTATACGATTTTACTCTCATGATGCAGTGAGTCAAACTTGAGCGCTTAGTAAAATTACGAACCACTAGTGACGAATTTGTCAAGAACTTGTTTTATGGTCTCGCTGGTAAACGGCTTGAACAGAATTTCATTGACTCCTGCCGCATAAGCAGCTTCATTGTCCTGGACCTCATTTTGAGTAGTGACCATGATTATGGGTAAGTCAGATTTGCGGTAGATAGATCTGGTTTTGGCAATAAGGTCAATTCCGGTAATTTCTGGCATGTTAAGATCGGTAAACATGATTTGAGGCTTATTGTTTTTAAGCCACTCAAGGGCATCGGCCGGTTTATCGAAGAGAATGGGGTCACATCCCAATTCATACAGTGTTGACTTGTAGATATTTAAAATCATTTTAGAATCATCAACAGCCAGAGCCCTGATTTTGGCTTTATGAGTTGCAACTTCTTTACTCAGTTTCTGGGCCAGGTCTTTATAGCCATGTTTTTCCAAAAGTTTTTGAAAATAAGCGCGAACGTCCGGTGTAGCTTTTTTTTGGAGAAAGTTGATGACTAGTTCTTGAAAAACGGGTTCTTCTATGAGGGAAATAAAGATATTTGAGGCTTGGGCATTGATAATGGAGCGGATAATTTTAATTGTGTCCTCGTCTTTGTGGCGGACCATGTTTTTTATGCCTGCCACCAGGATTTCATTCAGGCTGCGGTCAATGGCCGAGGCAGCGGCTACCCGTACGTGCTCTTCCTCGTCTGTGAGTCCGGAAGCCAGTACATAAGCTCCTTTGTCTATGGGCAGCATCCCTAAAGCTTCGTAAGCTGCAAAGCGAACATTAGGATCATCGGGGTGATTGTGTAATAGTTTGCGGATAGGCACTATGGTAGAAGGATCGCCTATTTCCCCCAAAACATTTAAGGTGTGGATTAAAAGATCCGGGTCGTCATAGACTAGGTTTTGGATCAAGAGAGGAACAGCCTTGGCTCCGATTTGAACCAATTTACTTTTGGCATAGTTGCGCAAGTGAGCATAGTGTGAGCCAAGAGTTTCATTCAATTTTTGCAGGCTTATATTATCCTGGACTTGAGAAAAAATATCTAAGATGAGTACATCTAATTGTGGGTCTTGGCCTAGTTTTTCAGCCAGTCTTTGCATAGCAGTGGGCGTGCCAATTTGTCCCAGAGTTTTAATGGCCGCTATGGTCAGAGCCTTATTGTTGGAGTACAAAAATTCGCTTACAGCATTTGTGGCTTTGGGGTCCCCAATGAGTCCAAGGGCGGTAATGGTCTCTTTTAATATACTTTCATCTTTGGTGTTGACCAGAATTTTGATCAAGACGGGCAGGGCCTGTTCTAACCGGATTTCTCCGGATATTCGGATAAATAATTCCTTAGGTTGAATAGCATCGTTTTCTATAATTTTGAGCAAAAGTTCAGGAGCTTCCAGAGCCTTGGCAATTAGGGCGTTCTTGATTTCTGGGAGTTCATTTATCAAACTGGATTTTTTTTGAATTAAATCAACGATGAGAGGTATGGAAAATTCAGCAGGGCCCTGCTCCAGGATACGTACCAGTTCTTTTTGCGTATTTTTATCTACATCAAAGAAATAAGACAGGACAATATTTGCCTTGATTTTATCCTGTCGCTTAACATTATATCGCAGTTCATCAATTAAATGTTTGGGATTTATTTCTGTCATTAATTCAAGTCCCCTTTTTGTCGTTTGACTATCAGTTGGAGTTTATTCTTGGAATAAGATCTAAAAGGAGCGTGCTTAAAATCCTGTTTGCCTTCTTTGCCTGAGACAGGATTTCCTCATGTGAAGTTTCAGCCATACAGTCGGGCAGGTTTTTATTGGTCAGGCAGGAAAGGCCCAGGATGCGCATGCCCATATGCTTGGCCACAATGGCTTCCATAACCGTGGACATGCCAATGGCATCTGCTCCTAGAAATCTAAATGCCCTGGTTTCAGCAGGAGTTTCCAGGCTTGGACCGGGAATACAGAGATAGACGCCTTTTTCCAGTCGGATTTGCAATTTCTTGGCAGTGTCCAGGGCAAGTTGCTGGAGTTCAGGAGAGTAAACTTGACTCATGTCGGGAAAGCGAGGTCCCCACTCATCCACATTTGGACCTGTTAAGGGGTTGTTGCCGGTCATATTGATGTGGTCGGTAATGAGCATCAGTGAGCCGACGTCAAATTGGGGATTTAATGCCCCTGCAGCATTGGTTAAAATGATGTTTTTCATCCCCAGAACTCCAAGAACGCGTGTGGCAAAGGCTACTTCATAGGGGGAGTAACCTTCATAGAGATGTACCCGACCGGATAAGATAGCGAGGTTAATCTGGTCTACTTGACAAAGGTAAAAGATACCCTGGTGCCCCTTGATGGTCGACAGGGGAAAATGCGGGATCTGGCTGTAAGGAAGTTCGAGCATCGGGTTTAGGGACTGGATAAAGTCGCCCAGACCACTGCCTAGCACCAGGGCTACGTCAACGTGTTCAACCGGAAGATTTTCTTTAAAAAAATTACAGGTTTGATAGACCTTATTTTCTTTTTGCATAATTTTAAGATAATCGTTATTAAGGTTTTGTTCGGTTAAACTGTCAATGTATTTGTAAAAATAAGGTATTAGTTGAAAGAAAAGGCGAAGTCAGAAGATTGGTTTTGTGTAAAATTATTCGAAGCATTATCTTAGACTTTTTGTTGTGTAGTGGCGTAAAATTGATAAATCGATCGTACCCTTAAATCTTTATTTAAAGCGGAATTATGGATATTGCAACTTTTTTTGGGATCATTGCAGGGTTTTCCCTGGTTATCGGGGCCATATTTTGGGGTGGTGCCGTTGATGTGTTTGTTAATATACCGGGGATGATGATTGTCCTGGGCGGGACTTTTGCAGCAACCTGTATTAATTTTCCCGTGGAGGATATTTTCAAGGCTTTTCGGGCGGCCTTTTATATTTTTGGAAGTAGAAAAGTGACTTCCAACGAAGTGGTAAACACTATGGTCAGGGTGGCTGAGATAAGTCGGAGGGATGGTCTTGTGGCTTTAGAAAATGTCAAGACCGATAATATGGTGTTGAAAAAGGCCTGTCAGTTAATTGCTGATAATGCTGAACCACAAATGATTACCGAGACGTTGCGTATAGAAATTTCATCCATGCGTAAGCGCCATGCCATAGTTCAGGATGTCTTTAAAAAAATGGCGGCTTTTGCCCCTGGCTTTGGTATGATCGGGACTCTAATCGGTTTGGTTCAGATGTTGACAAGGTTAGAAGATCCTAAGGTTATCGGACCGGCCATGGCAGTGGCCATTTTGACGACTTTTTATGGGGCTCTGTTGTCCACTCTTGTTTTTCTGCCTATTGCCGGAAAGCTTAAAAGCCGTAGTCTGCAGGAAATCATGCATTTGGAAATTATTTTTCATGGGGCGAAATCTATTTTGGAAAACAATAACCCCGTGTTTGTCTACGAAAAGCTTTCTTCCTTTGTTGCTCCAGGAGATCGAAAATATGAACGAAGATAATTGGGATATAGAAGAACTAGAAGAAGACGAAAGTACGGCTTGGATAACCACTTTTGCGGATATATCCATGTTGTTGCTCGTTTTTTTTATTCTTCTCTTTTCCATGTCTTCCTTAAACGATGAGAAATTTTTGAAGTCTATCCATTCTGTGCGTCAGGCACTTGGTGGCAAGAGTGTTATTCCAAGCAGTGTAAAGATAGAGACAGGCAACGAAGGCGTGTTAGTAAATGAAGTAACAAAATTTCGGCAACTGATTAAAGCTCAACAAAAGATTTTTGCTGATCTCCAATATTACTATACCCAAAAGGGACTGGAAGGAATTGTAGGTGCCTATTTGGAATCGGGCAAAATTACTCTACGTCTTCCAGCCTCGGTCCTTTTTGATTCTGGAAAGGTGGAACTTAAGCCAGAGGGGAAAAAGGTGTTGCAGGAGATGAAAGATTTTTTTATCCGTCATCCGGACCAGAAGATCAATATCCGTGGTTATACAGATGATCTCCCACCAAGAGCGGGGTCTAGGTTTAAGGATAACTGGGAGATATCAGCCTTGCGGGCTATTAATGTGCTGCGCTATCTAATTTCCATTGGTATTGAACCTGAAAGACTAACTGCTACTGGCTTTGCTGATCTTAACCCTCTTTACCCTAATAATAGTGATGAAAATAGAGCTAGGAATAGGCGTGTGGAATTTGTCCTGGAAAAGATGATAGGAGGCTAACGGGCAATGCCTGATGATTTTTTAACCGATTATTCTTTGGAGTATCCTGGAGAACAAAATCAAAGGCGCCAAGCATATAGAGTTAGAGTGCCCGGGCTGAAGGTCTCTATTGGGGAAAAAGGTGAAGAACTTTTTTTTCCCGTTCTTGACCTTAGTGTAAAAGGAGTCGCTTTTGACCCTGTTGAATATGTGAGAGAGTTTGTCGAAGACACGGAAATTGAGCTTAGCTTATGGTTGAGGAATAAATTATATTTGTCCTTGCTTAAGGCTAAGGTAGTCCGAGTGGGAAATGGAATTGTAGCTTGTCAGTTTCAAAATTTGGATTATCGGCAAGAGTTGTGTTTGGATAAACTTGTTTTAGAAGTTCAGAAAAAAAATATCAGCCTTATAAAAAAGAGGAGAAATGCAAAAAATAAGTAATTTGCGAAGAAGGCATAAGGTTCTGATTGCTAATAGAGGCGAAATAGCTATCCGTATTCTCCAGGCCTGTAGAAGTTTAGGCCTGGATTTTGTTTGTGTGTACACTAAAGAGGATAGGGAATCGGAACATTGTACCCTGGCCTTGAAATATGGTGGAAAAAAGGCTTTGTACCGGATTAGCTCTTATCTTGATGCCAATGAGATTTTTGCAGTGGCTGATGATGCTGGAGCAACGGCTATTCATCCCGGCTATGGTTTTTTTGCAGAAGACTTTCGTTTTGCCCGCCGCGTGGTGCAAAGAAGTCGTAAGTTGATTTTTATTGGTCCTTCCTGGCGGGTAATCAAGGAGCTGGGTGATAAGATTAACACTAAAAGATTGGCCAGGAGCCTGGATGTTCCAACTGTACCCGGATCGGATAAACCTATTTTTAATGATTTAGAAGCAGAAGAACTGGCTCGTTCCCTATTCGAGTTTCAAGAGAAGCAGGGTATTGAAAATCCTGTTATTTTGGTCAAGGCCTCAGCCGGGGGCGGGGGAATGGGCATTGAAGAAGTAAATGATCTGGACAGATTCCGTACGGTCTTGCGTCGGATAAAAAGCTACGCCAAGCGTCAGTTCCGTGACGAAGGCGTACTCATTGAGCAGAGAATTTTTGATTTTAATCATCTTGAAGTGCAGATCGTAGCTGATCGTAATGGGAATGTCGTTCATTTCGGAACCCGGAATTGCACGATCCAAAGTATTGGTCGGCAAAAGCGTATAGAGGTCGCACCAGGATTTTATCCGGAGAAAATCCGCTATGCTTTTGACGCCAATAAAGTTCTTGACGATATTGTTAAATATTCTCTGCGAATGGCGAAAGAAGTAGGTTATGACAATGTAGGCACGTGGGAATGGATTGTCAGTCCCACTGGCCAGCCTTTTTTAATGGAAGTTAATGCCCGGATCCAGGTGGAGAATGGGGTATCGGCCATTATCTCTAAAGTTAGAGATAAAGAAGTGGATTTGATCCGGGAGCAGATTCGTTTAGCCTTGGGAGAGCCTTTGGGATATACTCAAAAAAATATTAATTTTGATGGAGTGGGGATAGAATACAGGATTCTAGCGGAAGACCCTGAAGATAGATTCACTCCTTGGGTGGGGCGCATTGAAAAATTTTCATGGACAGAGGCTCCATGGGTCAAGGTGTATACTCAAGTCCCAACCAACAGACCTTATGAGATCCCCACAGAATTTGACCCCAACCTGGCCCTAGCCATTATCTGGGGTAAAGATCTGGATCAGGCCATTGAGCGAGGAAAAAGGTTTTTAAACGACCTGGTTTTAGAAGGAAAAGACAAGAATGGACAGCCATTGAAGTCAAATATAAAATTTTTGTTGTCCAAGACAGATGATTTGCTCAAATTTTAGTGTTTGAGGGTATAGGAGTTTAGAGTCTGTGATGTAGGCACAGGTTAACTCGACAAACCTAAATAGACTCGGTCTCGCCTATGGTGGGACAGGTAACTTAATAATAAACCCAATAAACGCAGACTACTATGATAGATATCGAAAAACAAATTCAGGATTTACAAGAACGATTAAAATATATTGAAGATATATTTGGTTCAAAAGAAAATGCCAATATTGCCCTTTTGCGTTCAAAATTAAGTGATTTTATAAAACGTTATCCTAAATTAGAACTCAAAGATTGTAAGCGTCAAATTGCTTCGCTGTTGGATTTGTTCACTTTTTTGGAAAAGAAGCTGGAAAAACAGCTTACGCCCATGGACAAGGTGCGTATTGTCCGGCATCCTCAACGTATCTGTCTTAAAGATATTTTGGAGAATGTTTACGATAATTATACTGAGATTGGCGGCCAGGACGAATATAGCATAGACCCGGCTATGATTATTGCCCGCGCCTATATAACCCGTAAGGTAGGCAATAAAGTCTATAATCAGCCGGTTATGGTCATTGGTCAGGAAAAGGGGCATGGGCAGGAATTTAGAAATGGTGGGTCAGTAAAACCTTGGGGTAATGCCAAGGCTTTGCAATATATGAAAGTGGCGGAGACAGAAAATATTCCTATTCATACCTATATTTTTACACCTGGGTCATATCCGATTGAAGATTACCCAGGGGCTGCTCAGCAAATAGCCCGTAATCTATATGAAATGGCCGGAATTACTGTCCCTATTATTACGGTTATTTCTGAAGGAGGATCAGGCGGGGCCGAGGCTATTGGCTTGGCTGACATGCGATTGATGCTTTCTCATGGTTATTATTCAGTCATTTCTCCTGAAGGAGCAGCGGCTATAGAGGGGCGCATTAAGCCCGGAATGAGCACTACGCCGGAACTGGTGGAAAAGTGTGCTGCCCAGCTAAAGATTACTGCGGAAGATAATCTGCGAATGGGCTATATTGACCGCATTATCAAAGAGCCACCTTTAGGCGCTAGACCTGAAGATTATGATTTTTTTAAGCGGTTGCGTCAGGAAGTGATTCGTGCCACGGACGAGGTGGTGTTGAATGTGCGGGGAATAAAGTTTTTTCGTACTTTTGCTTTAAGAAAGTTAAAGAATCCAAATATTTATGTACGCTGGACTCTGGGTGCAAAATCTAAAGAACGACTCATCTGGAGACGGTATCGAAAATTTCGGGGGTTGAGCCAGCATGCATATATAGATAATCGACCTGCGTGGAAAAAGGTTCTCTCCAAGGGCATGGATTTAGCTTGGGCTATTTATTCATTCTTTCGTTATGATATCTTGGGACGTCATCAGCGCAAAATTTCTCAAGTTGTCGAAGATGTCCAGGGAGAGCTCCATGCTGCGTTGGGGAAAACTATACAGCAGGTTTCAAGGATATTACGTGAACTACCTTTTTTAAAAAAGGAAAAGGGTGAAACTAGCGAGTTAACCAGTTTGTCAACCTGGGAAAAGGGCACTTCCTCTCCCACGGATTGGATCTACATCAGCCCTCAGGCCAGGCAAGATCGGGCCATTACCTGCCCCAACTCTGAGAAGTACGGTTGTTTGGATCTCTGGGCCCCGGATCTATTTGGTGATTTTGCAGGTGTGTGCAGTTATTGTGGCCATCACTTTCCCATGGAGTATGAATGGTACTTATACAATGTCTTTGATCGTCGTTCTATTCACGAGTTTAATGAGGAAATAGAAGCTACGAATCCTTTAGATTATGAAGGGTTTGAACACAAGCTGGAGCAGGCCAAAAAAATGACCGGACATAAAAGCGGATGCATGACTTTTGAGGCATCTATAAAAGGCATCAAGGTGGTCGTGGCCCTGCTTATGGCTAAGTTCCGTGGGGGTAGTGTGGGGGCTGCTGAAGGAGAGAAATTTATCCGGGCTGTAGAACGAGCGAGGCTAAAGCACATGCCTTTCCTGGCCTATGTACATGGAACAGCGGGAATTAGAATCCAGGAGGGAACAAATGGAGTAATCCAGATGCCCAGATGTACCATGGCTGTGCGTAGATATCTGGAGGCCGGTGGACTGTATGTGGTCCTTTATGATACCAACTCTTATGCCGGACCAGTAGCCAGCTTCTTAGGTTGTTCACCTTATCAATTTGCAGTACGTTCGGCCAATATAGGGTTTGCCGGTCCGGGTGTAATTAAAGAGACAACAGGATTAGATATCCCCCCGGACTATCACCGGGCCTATCGGGCCTTATCCCGTGGACATATTCAAGGCATCTGGGATCGCCGCGAGGTAAGGAATAACTTATTTCAGGCCCTGGTAACTATGGGTGGAAGAAATCTTTATTATCGGCTAGGCTAAGTTCCTGCTATGATTTGGCGACGTGGAAGTAATGGTTCGTGGATGCCATTAAATTATGTCTTACAAGTTAACAGCTTGAATTAGAAGGAGCAAGATTCATTGCTTAATATAAAGACACTATTAGAAGATATTAAAAAGGCCCCTTATAGAGAAATTACTATATATTCTCCTCATTCGGGGAACATCGAGTTTGTGCTCAAAGATGTGGGGACAAAGGTAAAAGGGGTTTCAGGAACATGGAACGAAAAGCCAGGAACCTTACTGGCTTATTTAGTACGTGAAGGAAATAAAAAGCCCCTTTATGCGCCGGAAAAAGGCGAGGTGGTTGAATTTTGCGGCTTAAGAGATGGGCAATTTGTACAGGCAGGTACCCCGCTTTTAAAGATCAGACATTTTCTAACCAAGCAAGAAGTCATAGACATTATTTTACAAAAAGCCTTATCCTTGTTTTTGGCCCCGGAAAAAGGAAAGTATTATTTTGTGTCTGAAGTTGATAGAAAGATAAAGTCGAAGGGGTGCCAGGCGGTCAATGTTAAAGAAGGAGATGAGATCCTGATTTTGTCCAGAATGAAAAGAGAAACAATTATCCCATATCAGGGCCCGGAAGGTATTATCTATGCTCTTTATTTTAAGCCGGGTGAAAGTGTGGATGCGGGCAAGCCTCTGATTGGTGTCTGTCCCAGAGAGCAATTGGGACAGATTAAGGATGTTGTCGCTCGTATCCAAAGTGAATGGGAAGAAAGAGAGTAAATATGGGTCGAGTATTGCAAATTCGGGTTATGGCTTATACCTTTAGCGAAAAAGAAGTGGAAGAGGCCTGGCCAGGACTTTATAAGATAGCCTTTGGACAAGAAAAACTGTCAGGAATCGCGAGAGTTAGAGGGGTATTAGAACTAGTTGATACTTTGCATGATAGGGTTCGTTTTGAAGACCTGGATAAAAAAATGATAGATACTTTGAGCCCGCGTCTGAACAAGATTTTATCCATCAAAAAACAATTAGAGGAGGCTCTAGCTGACTGGCAACCTCAGATAGCCAATAAACTGTCGTATTCTTTGGAAGATGAACTGGATCAATTGGAAAAAGAAATCAGACAGTTGTAATAAAAATAGAGTTTAGAGTTTGAATTCAGCTTTGGTTCAGGACAGGAAAAGGAATTTGGTTCAAAGTTTTCCAGTTTAGAATAACCTAAAAATTAACTCTAAACTCTACTCTTCAAACTTATAACCTTTAAATGGGGGAATAAATGGCTGCGAGCTTGAATAAAGTGTTTTTGATTGGCCGACTTGGCCAGGATCCTCGACTTGCTTATACAGCTAGTGGAATGCCGGTGGTTAACTTTTCCATGGCAACGGATGAGGGGTATACGGACAGGGAAGGAAATAGAGTAGAGCGCACTGAATGGCACAGGATTGTTGTTTTTAATAAGCAAGCTGAATTTTGTGCCAACTATTTGACTAAAGGCAGGTTGGTTTTTGTGGAGGGTCGTTTGCAGACCAGAAAATGGCAGGATCAGCAAGGACAGGACAAATATACCACAGAAATTGTGGCTTCTAGAGTACAGGCTTTAGATCCAAAAGGACAGCAGGGCGAAACATATGCTACTGCCCCTGATCCAGTTCAAGAGAAAGCTAAAGAAAATAATGTAGAAGAAGAACTAGGCCCGGCATTTCCTTCTGAAGCCGGGGGCATGGATGACGCTCCGTTTTAATCTGGTTAAAGGGGCTAATGGGTGAATGTGCTTATTGGGTTAATGACCACCCATTTACTCATCCACCCATTCCTCCCAACTTCACATCTACCATTTATACTTCAAAAAGCATTTCTAAATCGTCTCTGGTTAGTGACTTCCAGGCACTCTGGCCGGGAATTATTGCTTCGGCTACACCTCTTTTTTGTTCTTGCAGTTTGAGGATCTTTTCTTCCACTGTATTTTCACAGATCATCTTGTAGGCAAATACTTGCTTAGTCTGGCCAATGCGGTGTGTGCGGTCTGTGGCCTGGTTTTCTACAGCAGGGTTCCACCATGGATCGTAGTGGATAACATAATCGGCTGAAGTCAGGTTAAGCCCGGTACCACCAGCTTTTAGTGAAATGAGGAAAATAGGTATATTTGGGTTATTATTGAACCTATCTACTTGTTCGAAGCGATCCTTGCTCGAGCCGTCCAGATAAGCAAAGGGGATTTTATTCATATTCAGCCATGAGCGGATTATGTGCAGCATCTGAACGAATTGGGAAAAGACCAGAACTTTATGTCCGTCTTCAATGATATTGGTGACCAGATCTTTAAAGGCCTCGAATTTACCTGATGGAATATTGGTGTTCACTCCTGGCATATCCAATTTGAGCAATCTTGGATGACAGCAGATCTGTCTAAGTTTAAGTAAGGCATCGAGAATGGACATTTGACTGCCAGCAATGCCTTTTTCGTCCACTCTTTGCATGACCTGTTCTTTGAGTTTTTTGGCCAGAGCGGCATAAAGTTCCATTTGTTCGTCAAGCAGAGCGCTGTAGTAGACATTTTCCACCTTGGGAGGCAGATCTTTGGCCACTTCGGACTTGGTTCGGCGCAAGATAAATGGTTTGACCCTGGCTCGTAAATATTCCAAGGTTTCCTGGTCACCGTCTTTGATAGGTTTGACAAATCCTTTTTGAAAGGCGTGTTGTGAGCCCAAAAAGCCCGGCATTAAGAATTCAAAAAGAGACCATAGTTCCAGCAGATTATTTTCAATAGGTGTTCCAGATAGACAGAGACGGAATTTGGCTTCTAACTTACGTACGGAACGGGCAGTGATAGTGTTGGGATTCTTGATGTTTTGAGCTTCATCCAAGATGATGGAATTGTACTCATACTTGATTAATTCATCCAGATCGCGGCGAAGAAGGGCATAGGTAGTCATAACCAATTCGGAATCCTTGATCTTTTTGAACATGTTTTCTCGCCGTGCTCCATAGATGACCAGCCTTTTCATATCCGGAACGAATTTTTGGGCTTCCCGCTCCCAGTTGGGTAGAACCGAGGTAGGAACAATAATTAGATTGGGACCTTTGAGCCCTTTTTCTTTCATATATTGGAGGAAAGACAGGGTTTGGATGGTTTTACCTAAGCCCATCTCGTCGGCCAGGATTCCACCGAACTTGTATTCCCTGAGAAAATTTAAGTAGCTAAGGCCTTGTAATTGATAGGGGCGAAGAGTCGCATTAAGGCCCTTTGGTGGGGAGACTTGTTTGATCTCGGTAAATGAATGGATTTTTTCCCTGAGTTCTGTCCAGAATGTATCAGCCTGAACATCATCGATGTCCTCAATGATTTTATCCAGGATAGGTGCTTCATGATTATGGAATTTTTTCTTGGGCGGTTTTTCAGGATCAAAACCCATGGCCTGGAGTTTGTGCCCCAGTTTTTTCAGCCAGGATTCGGGCAAACTGGTATAAGAACCATCCTTTAATTGGACATAACGTTTGCCCTGGGTCCATGCTTTCCAGATTTTTTCGATGGGGACTTGGATGTCCTCATATTCAACCACAATGTCCAGGTTAAACCATTTGTCTTCTTCTTTAGTCTCTACTTTGGCCACTACATTGGGCGGAGAGAGACGCACTTTATATCTGGTCAGGTTTTGTTCTCCAAAGACGCGGTATTCCTTGACGAGTTGTGGATAGTGGTCAAGGAGAAAATTAATGGCCTCTTCAGGCTCTAAAAACCACATGGAGTTGCTTCGGGCTTGGAACCCCATATCCACTAGTTTAGATAACAGTTCGCCTTCTTTGGCCTGGTCACGGCGAATAAGAAAAGATTTACCTTCGAATTGGTAACTGCCAGTTTGCAGGTCTTGGTCAGGGCCGCTTAAAGTAATTTCGCCGTGTTCTGTTTCATATATGTTTTGAATTTGTAAAGTTAAAAGACTTCCTTCTTCATCCAGGAACAATTTAGGATTGTATTTGGCCTGAACAAAGATAGGTGACATGCGTTCGAGGAATTCTTCCTGACCAAAGAGGTCTGAAGCGTGGATTTTAGTCCAGACCCGGTCCAGAAATTCAGAAATTTCACTGTGAGGGACTATTGGTGGCTCTACTGCCAACTCCTGGATCAGGCTTGGGGGAAGACCTGTCTGGACGGGATAAAAACAATGTTTCCAGTAAACCCATAATGGTAGCTGACCGTAGAAGAAGACTTTTTCTCCGGTTATAGAGAATGGGAGTTTTCCTTCCCGGCCAAGCATGATTTCAAAACTTAAACCGTCCTCGGAGAGAGTAGGTCTTAGCTGTAAGCGCATAGGGGTGCTGAGAACGCGAACAGGTTGTTCTGTCTCCTCAAAAAAGAGATAGTATTCATCACGAATGGTCCAGAAAAACCAGGTTAAGAGTCCATAGGGAATTTCAACGCGATGTCCATAATAGTCCAGATATTGCCCAATTTGTTCGGCAACTTTGGGAAGAGAGGGAGAGACTTCACACCAATTGGGATTACGGATTATTTGTTCTAATGTGATTGGGTTAAGGACGGTAGACAATCCTGACTTATTTTGCCTGGCTCGAAAAAATTCTACTTGAAGTCTTCCGTATTCCGGGAAGAATCGATAGACTAAGTAATGTTGACCAGGTTCGGGTTCGAGTTCAGTGGCAAAAAAGTGATAGAAATTATGCCGCCAATCAGTACGGGCTTTGGGGATTGCGTCCTGGCTGTCATCGCTTAAAGAAGATAAAAATTTTAGGACAGTAGCTGCAATATGTTTGCATATCCCGGAAAATGATTCTGGACAATTACAATAGAAGTTTACAGATTCTCCTTCCAGGTTCAGGCCTATTTCAGAATTGTACATCTGAAAATCGTCACCCTGGACATGACCCTCAATATCCCAATACTGGTCCCTTTTTTTTAAACTGACTTTTTGTACACCGTTTTGGGCAATCAACTCTTCCGATATTTCTAAAATATACTCAGGAATATTTTCTTTGACAAAGTTTTGAAGAATTTCTTTGACTTTTTTTTCTTCATTACTAAGCATTTCTTTCAAAGCTCCCTAAAAATCTCTAATTTTTTTCAATTGAATCCTGCTTGATCTATCGATCTTCTCTAATGCGTTGCCTTTATTGATTTTTTTTCTCTTTTAGGCAAAATTATAAGTTCTTATTAGTTTTTAGGTGCAACACCGCAAAAAGAACAACATACCCATTTAATCAAAGTTTTTGGATTTTGCAAGAGGGAATTTGATTTTTGTTGCTTGCTCGAATAATTTTTTCCTGTTAATAAAATTAGTAGGTTAAGGAAGGATGTATGTTTAAAAAATCTTTTTTAGTCGTTTTTTGTTTTATTTTTTTGGTGCTTGGATGTTCTGAAAGCAAAGTGGACCGAGATGAAGAAGATAATAAAGTTTACCTCCCCAAAAAAGAGCAGAAGCATATTCCGGTAACTCCAGAATTTGGAGGCAGAATTATTTTGGGCATAAGTGGTGAACCAAGCAATCTTATTCCACCCTTGGCCACGGATAGTGCCTCTCATGAGGTTGCTGATCTAATTTATGTAGCCCCTTTGAAATATGATAAAAATATCCAACTTAAACCATGGGCAGCTCAGGAGTTTAAGGTACTTGAACAAGGTAAAAAACTTTACTTTAAACTCCGGCCTGGTATTAAATGGTTTGATGGTCATGAGCTGACTGCCGAAGACGTCTACTTTACCTACCGTTTAATGATTGATCCAAAAACTCCTACAGCCTATGCTGAAGACTATAAAGCCATAAAAGAATTCAGGTTGATAGATAAATATGCCTTTGAAGTGGTTTATGACAAGCCTTTTGCCCGTTCTCTGGTCACCTGGGCCAATTCTATTTTGCCCAAACATATTCTGGAAAAGGAAGATTTATTAAAAACCAGATATAGTCGTGAGCCTATGGGGGCAGGACCTTTTAGGTTGGCTGCGTGGGAACCCGGACGTAAGTTAGTTTTAAAAGCCAATGAGGACTATTTTGAAGGCCGTCCCTATTTAGGTGAGGTTGTTTATAGGATTATTCCGGATAGCGCGACAATGTTTTTAGAGCTTAAAGCTCTAAACCTGGATATGATGGGCCTTACTCCTCAGCAATTTTTGTTTCAGACCAAGGGCCGGTTCTGGGAAGATAATTTCAAGAAGTACAAGTATCTATCTTTTAGTTACACTTATCTTGGTTATAACCTGGAGCATCCGCTTTTCAAAGATGTGAAGGTCAGACAGGCTTTGGCCCACGCCATAAATAAAGAAGAGATTGTTAAAGGTGTTCTTCTGGGCCAGGGCGTGCCTACGATAGGACCGTATAAACCCGGGACATGGGTCTATAATGATAAAATAAAAGATTATGTATTTGAGCCGGATTTAGCCAGAAAAATGTTGGCTGAAGAGGGATGGACCGATCATGATGGGGATGGAATTATTGATAAAAATGGCCGGCCCTTTTCTTTCACTATTTTGACCAATCAGGGTAATGACTTGCGGGTTAAAGCTGCAACAATTATTCAGCAACGGCTCAAACAGGTAGGGATCAAGGTTAAAATCAGGACTGTGGAGTGGGCTACTTTTATTCAAGAGTTCGTGCACAAAAGGCGTTTTGAGGCCTTGATTCTAGGTTGGAATATTGTTCAGGATCCGGATATTTATGATGTCTGGCATTCTTCGCGTACAGCTTCTGGAGGTTTAAACTTTATTGGTTACAAAAACAAAGAAGTGGATGAGCTTTTGGAAAAGGGACGCAGGACATTTGATCAGGAAAAGAGAAAGGCAATTTATGATCGCTTACAAGAGATTTTGCATCGCGACCAGCCATATTGTTTCTTGTATGTCCCTATGTCACTCCCAATTGTCCACCGCCGTTTTCAGGGAGTTGAGGCGGCCCCGGCCGGTATTACCCATAATTTTATCCGCTGGTGGGTACCAAAGACCTCGTCAAAGACGACGATCCTTGATTGATTAGGGAACAGATGCACTCAAGTCTCAGGGCATTAAATTTAGCCCAAGAGAGTTTTGCATCTTTTGTTGGCACCTGTGATTTTGAAGAGCATTATGAAAAATTTTATGTTGGGCTAATTATTAGGCGATTCAAATATCTAAAAATTGAACTTTAATAAAATATCTAGTTATCTTGATCTACTTCATACACACACGCCTTACTTCTTTCATATCGGTGTACCCTAGAAAAATTTTAGCAATGCCGTCCTGCTTCAGGGTGGTCATACCATCGGCTATGGCTTTGGTTCTAATTTCCTCAGCAGGGGCTTTTTTTTTGATTAAGTTTTTAATATCGTCATTATTAACGAGTAACTCATGAAAACCTATCCTTCCTTTGTATCCGGTGCCAGCACAAACGGGACATCCTTTGGGGCGATACAAAATTAAATCTTTAGTATATTTAATTTCTAGACGATCAAAGTATTCTTTGCCATATTCATTAACAATTTCTTCAAATTCTTCTTCATCCGGATGATATGCTTCCTTACACTCCTCGCACAGTCTTCTTCCTAATCTCTGTGACAAGACCCCTAAGAGAGAATCAGCAAAATTATAAGGATCAATATCCATTTCTAAAAGCCGCGATACAGTTTCAGGAGCACTATTGGTATGCAAAGTTGATAATACTAAATGTCCTGTTAAAGAGGCTTCCACACCAGTAGATGCTGTTTCTTCATCACGCATTTCCCCGATCATAATTACGTCAGGATCAGCTCTTAAAAAGGAGCGTAATACTTTGGCAAAAGTCAAACCTATTTTTGAGTTTATTTCAACCTGACGTAGTCCTTCTTGACTGATTTCAATGGGGTCCTCCGCAGTCCAAATTTTTCTTTCGGGGGTGTTGATGTATCCTAGCGCAGAATGCAAAGTAGTAGTTTTGCCCGAGCCAGTCGGTCCAACAACTAGAATTAAACCGTATGGTTGAGATATTATCTCTTTAAATTTAATTAAATTTTCCTCAGACATCCCTAGTTCATGAAGTTTTAAAGGCTTTCCACTTTGGAGTAGGCGCATAACAACATCTTCATACTTTCCAGAAGTAGGCAGGGTGGCCACACGAAGCTCAAGTAGCTTTTTGTCACTTTGTTTAAATTTAATTTTTCCATCCAAGGGCAATCTTTTTTCGGCAATATCTAGGTTGGCCATGATTTTTATTCTTGAAATCACAATCCTGGAAAAAGAATTTGGGATTTGAACATAAGGCTGACAAACGCCATCGATACGAAATCTTATATTTGTTATGTTTTTTGAAGGAGAAGGCTCAATATGAATGTCAGATGCATTTCTTTGCCATGCATCAATTATCATTTGATTAACAAAATGTACGACTTTGCTATCCTGGACCGTGGTTTCATTTTCAATAATTTCTTCATTGTTTTCTTCAAATTCTAAGTTTAACTCATCTATTATTTTTTTTATATATTCATTTTTTTGATTGTTTTGCTTAAAATAAAAATCTATAAAATTTTCAATATCTTCCTTGATGGCGACTAAAAAGTTGATTTCGTTATTGGGATATAATTTTTTGATTAAATCTTCACGTAATAAGTCATAAGGATTATCAATAACAATTGTAATCTGATTGTCATTTTTTTTGATAGGTAGCCAATGATTGTACTTCAGGTAATCATATTTTAAATTTTTAAGTAACTCTGATGGAATAGAAATGTTTTGATCAAATGAATAAAAAGGGCAACCATAATATAGAGATAATGACTCCGCTAAATCGTTTTTTAAAACCCCGAATTTTTTTAGCAATACGTATTCAATGCTCTTGTTTTCTCTTTTTGAAAGAGAAATAGCTTCTTGCAGTTTATCTTTTGTAATTATATTTTGTTGTAAGAGATAATCAAATTTTGTTCCGCCTTTGGCTCTTAACGCAATTGATTTTATCTTAATGTTTAAATCTTTAAAGTTTGATTTGTTTGTGATATCCTGAAGGAAAAATAAAGATTTTGCATAGGAACCTGTTTCTTCGTATAGTTTTGATAATCTATATTTTATGAAATCCTTTTGTTGTAATGTAAAGTTATTTTTGTTTAGTATTTGTTCTAGAAAGTTTATTGCCTTTACTCTTTGGCCTTGAGATTTATAACAATCTATAATTCCGTTAATTACATCTTCAAAATTGAAATTTTCATTTAAAATATTTTTATACTCATTTAAAGCTTCCTTAAATAGACCTAGATCTTTAAAAGCTAAGGCCTTTTCGTAAATTTCGTCTACGGTAAATTTGTTGTTTGCATTTTTATTTTGACCAAAATGATCCTTATTGTCTTTTTTGTTTAGTTTATTATAAACTTCTGTTAGATATTTTTTTTGAATTTCAACTTCTTTAGTGGCAGGCATTTGTTCTATTTCAGCCAGTAAAGAGGAATAGATCGTTTTTGCCTCATCCAGTAAGCCATGTTGAGAATAAATCTCTGCTTCCTTCAATTTTAAAGAGAATAAGGTCTGGTCTAAAACATTATTAGTTTTCATTTCTACACCTTACTCTACTGGCAGGGATTTATTAGAAAAGCTTTTTTTGTGCCTTCAATTACAACATGCCCCATAATGTCGTTTTCGTCTTTTTGTTCAATGCTAATCGGTAAATAAGCTTTTGAGCTCAATTCTTTGCCTACAAAAAAGACATTGTATTTATCACCACATTCGACAAGTAACGCATTGGAATAGTTAGTGTTTTCAGTAGCTAAGCTTATATTTTTGGAAAAAACCACAAGCTCCTTGAGCTCCTTTTCCTTTTTTTTGCGCAAGCTACCCCGCATATTTTTCTTTAATTTTTTCATAAATCCTTTAAGATATTTTAATTTAAATTGCTCTAGACTCAGTAATTTTTTTGCTTTCTCATCTGAAATGGAGTAGATATTTAAAACAGATTCATAAGGAAAAGCTACAAGTTTATCATCTAAGTGAAAAACGTATACGTATGGAATGATATCGTCGTTCTTAAATTCACTGTCATCATTTTCAGTATCTTTTATTAATTCTTCTCCAGTACGTTCATCATCAATTGTAATTTTGGTCTCATGTTCATTTTTATCAATGTTGTTTCCGTCATATTCTTCTTCAATGTCTGTTTTAATCTTTGTTGTAAATGAATTGTTGTCGTTGAGTTTGTGTATAAAAGATAATATTGTATCGATCTTTTCTTCTAAATTCTCAAGACGAGCAAAAATTTCTGTGTTAAATTCTAAGTTTGATATTTTATTATTAATATCATTAATGCTTTCCTCCAATTTTTTCATGTAATTATTAAAAATGTTTTTATCAAGTGCTAATGCTGTTTCTTGTGAATAATCAAATTGTTCTTTTTTGTCTTCTATTTTATTCTCTGTTGTTTCTTTTTTATATGCATTAGTTTTGCTTGCTGTATTTTCTTCTTTTGCTTTTGCAATAATATCATTTTTAAATTGTGCAAAAAACTTATATATTTTGCCTAGCTTTTCCTTTTTTTGTGTTGCATTTAAATTGTTAAAATTTATTTCCTTAAATCCTTTTGCAATTTGGGCTAATACAACAAGAGAATTTGATGGAGATTTTTCTTTAGCAGTCATTACAAATTTTGCTATATTGTCCATCATAGTTAGTAATGTTCTATTTATATCGTCGGTATATGTTTGTTTTAATGAATTTAAGATTTCACGTAGCTCAAAAAAATCGTTTTCAGAAAATTCCCAGTCCAGAGCTAAAATTTTTTCTTCTAGACGTACAACATTGTCGTCTTTTTTTTCTTCTTCAGAGAATATTTCATCTATAGCATTAAAAGCTGCTTCTTCCAAGTTTTGAAGATTAATTTTGTTGTCCATTGATAAACCTCATACCATTAGTTATCTTCGTATAAGTTATTTATAAAAACCTTTAACCTCTAATTTGTTAATAACCTCAAAAAGTTTTAAATCTTTATTAAGCACTTTGTCTTTAATTCTCTTCATTTCACTTTTTAAATTTTTTTTGGGGATATGACATCTCTTACAATCTGATGTTGGAACGTCAGCTTTAGAGTATTCCTCCTTTAATCTTTTATGACAACCCCAGCACTTCATATGATATGCATTAATAAGTTCAGCTTTACTACTTCCATGGCATTCAGAACATTTATGTACTTCTTGATCAGGGGTCCAAACATTTTTTCTATTTTTGTATATATGATGACAACTTGGGCACTTTATTTTATATTCATCAACATGAGTATCATGAGAAAAAAATACAGGAGGTTTTTTATACTTTCCAAATTTGGCAAAACCAGGATCACTAATTCTTAACAAATCGATATTTCGAGAAAGCGCAATTGAAGATAATAATAAGAATGAGATAAAACCTGCAACAAACAATTTGAATAATTTATACATATTTATTCCCTCTTAGATACCTTTTCTTCGTCTTTGTAATCTCTGAACAGCTTTTCGTAAGCTTGCTTGCATTCTTCTTAAAGCATCGGCCAAGTCTCCGATTTCATCAGTCGATGTAATTTCAATTGGAGCTTTTAGGTCACCTAAGCTAATTTTTTCTGCAACCTCGGTTAGGTGAACAATAGGTCGGACTAATCTTATCGCAAATAAAATCGCAACTAAGAATACAATCATACCGGTTGCAATTCCACCAATATTATATTGAATTATAAAATCTTTTCGCTTATCCAGAAATGATTTATTTAGGTTTCTTACAGGCTCTTCAACTTCTTCTGTTGAAATTTGTGCTACAACAAAAAATGATGTATTCGGGACTGGCGTAATAACCATGAAAATATTTTCTTCCTTACCGTTATTAAATATTTTGAAATATCCTTTTTCAGTCTTTTGCTTTAATTTGACGTTTTTAATTGTTCTTATAAAATCAATACTGTTTGGTATTGACTTTATATCATTGCCAATATACTTTGGGTTTGGATGTAAAAAAACTGTAAAATTATCGTTGTTGTTAAAAATTAAGTAAGTATACCCTGTTTTACCTATTGTTTGAATAGTTAATGAACTAAAATCAGGGTCATATTGTAATTCTTCAATCTCGAAGTTATCGTCATTTTCTTGCATGAAGCGCCTAACCAAAAACTCTACATTTTTAGATACATCGTTTGATTTTTGTTCTACTAATAACTCTGCCATTTCTTTTAGACTTTTACTGGTCTGCGAAATGGATAAATTACTAATCTCATTAATATGATAATAACCGGCTCCTCCAGCAATAATCAAAGGAAGCAATGAAATTAAAAGGAAAATTATAACAAATTTAATTTTTAAGCTCATCGGATTAAACCTCCTTGTTACAATCTTTTTAAAACTTCGAGCATCTTCTTTTGAAATACCATTCTTTGTGATGAGTTATCAATTTCTAAGGAAATTTTTTCAATAAAACCAGCTGCTTTTTGATAAGTAAAAGTTTCTTTATTCTCATTTAGTTCTTCTAATTCTTCCTCGATAACTGTACTTGCTATAGGGCCAATTATGGTAGATAGCTCGGTTTGTAATGCCTTCCAAAATAAAGTAGGCAATTTTTTAGAACCTTCACTTATTTCGGCCTCTTTCGAGATTATTTTTATAACCCCCCTTTTTTCTAACGACTTTAGAATTTTTGTCAGCTCAGTTATGTCGAAATTAATGTTTTTTAAAATATCATTAATTGACTTAAATCTTTGGCTTAATGCAATAACTATCCATTCTTTTCCATTTAGAGTGATATTAACTTCCCTTGGAACCAGGAGAATATTTTTTTCTAGCTCTTCTCTATCGTAATCTTTTCTCATATGAACCTCGATTATTGTTGATCATTTTAGTTGGTTACCATAATTTTATTTTTCTAAAGAAATTAAAACTTTTTTTCGATATTCTTTCCTGTACCAAAATATCGATTTCCATTTTTAAATATGAGAATGGATTGCTTTTATTTGCCCATACTATTATCCAGTAACCTTTATAATTTTGACAAATTAAATAGTCATTATCAAAAATACATCCTATCGATTTGTAATTGGAAAATTTCTCTATTACCTTTTTTAACTCATTTCGTACTTTATCCTTTGTATTTAAGTCGATTGGTATTTCAAACTCTTCTAAATAGTTTTTTTTGTTAATAATCCAAGCAGCCTTAACCTGTTCTATTTTTACGATATCTTTCAGGACTTCTTTCATAGTTAATCCACTTGTTTCAATATGTTACAAGTTCTTTTAAATCCATTTTATCTATAATTTGTTTATACTTGGAAGTTATCATTTTGATTTTATCATTCTTTGTTTTGCTAAAATCATAATCTTTATTTATATCCAAGCACAATTCTTTTAGTCCGCTTGTCAATTCGTTAATTTCAACTCCATTCCAAACTCTGATTTTCCCGGAACTATATTCAAATTCATCAGCAAATGGGTCCAGAAATTTATATTTATCTGCTTTTTTTAATGCTTTTTCTCTCCACAAAACAGAAAATTTATTTGTACCAATATTTTCTTCTAAAGATGACATATATTCTTCAAAGAAGTTTATAATGTTCTTAAGTAATTGCTCATCATTGTGACTTGTTTTCAAATTCTTAATTTTATAGACATAAAATACACCATTTTCAATATTGTTGATTATTTCATTTAATGCTCTCTCGCTATCGTTAAATTTCCACTTATTCCATGATGTAGATGTCCCAATAATTCTTCCGTTATTAAAATATACATAGCATGATCCTTTTATTTTCTTTTTAATATCTGTTTTTAGCCATCCGGTGTGATTTTCTTTTTTTAATTTGTCCAACAGCTTATCAACATTAATAAATTCTGTAGTTAGGTTTTTGTACAATGGTTCAGAAAAGAATATTTTGACAAAAAAGTTTAGCTGTTCGTCTGTTAACGAATAAGTATTAAGAAAATTGTTCTTGTTTACATTTTCAAGAATGCTATAAATTTGTATTGTATTTACTTTGTTTTTATTTATTTGGAAACAATTAAGAACTTCTCCCATTGTGAGAAAAATAAAATATTTGTTATTTTCAGAAATAATTTGAATATATCCATTAAAAAGTTCATTTTTCAAAAATTCCATGTAACTTTCTAGATTTAGATAATATAAGTTTAAATTTTCATGATACGTTCTGAAGCGCGGCAGAATCATTTATACCTCCTTTAACAACTTTTTTATCTCGCAAAAGGCATCTTCTATTATTGTTTGTTTTTTAAAGTCAAACTCAATAAAGTCGTTTTCGCTTGTCTTCTTTACAATCATTTTTGTCTCATCATCATCCTGAAGCCATGCGCAGACTAAGTTTCCTGACTCCAGTTCATCTCCAATCGTACTTAAACTGGATATTAAATCGTAGTTATCGGGTACTAAATGAATCTCTTTAACATCATATTTTTTATTAAGTTTGTTAAAAAGATTTTCTTTAATCTTTTTTTCTTCATCTTGCTTACTCATTGCTTCAAGAAGTAAAAACTCGCAGCTAACGTCTATTTCAGGTTTTATATCAAAATTTTTTATTAGAAAAACAAAATCGCCTTCTTTTAAATTAAAAATTTTTTTAAACGCGTCAATGCCTTTTAATTTCCCAATACGAGCAGCAATTATTTCTCCGTTCTTAAAAAAAATTTCTCCTATTTTATTTTCGTTTTTCGAAATTTGTAGGATTCCATTTTTTTGGTCTTGGTTGCACAACTGAATTATGCTTGCTATTGAAACTGAGTCTAATTTTCCTCTAAGCATATTATATTATTTCTCCATTTAATCGATTTTTTTCCCATGCTTTTCCAATGTCAAAAAGTTGATATTCTCCAACCAATGTATCAACAGAGTTTCCTATAATTTCTCCCTGTATTGGTTTGTCTGAATAAACACTTTCTACAAAAATTACTCCTAGTTTATCTTTATCCGGTAGTTTAACAAGAACTGCTTTGTTGTAAGTATGGTTACTATCAGTAGTAGCAAATAAGGGATCTAAAACATGCAAAAACAACTTGCTTAATTCTTTTTTATTTTTTTCACTCAGTTCGTTTTTTAGTCCTTTAGTAATCGGAGAAAATAAGCTACCTAGCTGGCTAAAGCGAATTATTGATTTTTGGGCCATTTTTTTTGCTTTTTTGGGAGATATTTTATAAATATTGAATACACTTTCTTTAGGCAAAGCAAACTTATTGTCGCCTATTTTACAAACATAAAACTCGCCGGAAATTTCGTCTGCTCCTTTAACTACTTCTGATTCTGTATTTTTGCCTTGATTAAGGTTTCCTAAAGCTAGTTGATGTAAAGTCCGCTGATTTTCTTCGATCTTTATATTTATTTCATGTAGTTTGCTTTCTAAAACTTGAGTAATCTTGTCGATAATTATCTGATGACTATCATTTTTAATTGTTACGTTATGTTTGGATTTCGGTGTTAAATCTAAATACTTTTTATAGATTTCATCGACTACTTTTTTTTTCTCACTTATATTTGAGCTTTTTAAGAAAAGTGATAAATAGTCAGTCATTTGAATGCCCAGGTTTTTTATCGGATCAATTTTTAAGGTAGCCTTAACTAAGTTTTGCAATATATTTAAAAAAATCTTTGTTTCATCATCTTGTGCAACAAGCTTATTTATTTTTTCTAATATTTCAGGACCAGAACTTTTTTCCTTTTCTAGGAATAATCTCTTTAATTGCGAATTCAGATCATCTGTATTTTCGTCCTCGGCCTCAGGTGTATCTCCAACCTCTACAATTTTTTCTAAAAAAGAAAGTCCTTCATTTATTTCCTTTTCCCATTCTTCCAAAGAAATGCTTTCTATCTCATTTTTTTGCATTTTATCCTCCAATGGCCATTTTCTCGTCCCCATTAGAACCTAAGAGTTTGCGAATTACAGACTTAACTGTTATTTTGGCTGCAACATTTAAAGTTTTAAAAACATTATCTCCTCGTAAGGCACTTGCAGGAAATGACGGAAGATTTAGTTCTGAATTTAAGTCTTTCTCAAGTACCTCTATATCTAATATGGGAATTCCTTCTTCAGCCAAGTCTCTTTTATTCCACTGAAAAACCATCGCAACCTCAGATAAAGAAAGATTATAGTAAGATAAATTCTCTTGTAAATTTTTAAATGATTCGATATTAGCTTCTCTTCTAGAAGAGAGCGAATCTGCAACAAACACTATTCCGTCAACACCTTTCAAAACTAACTTGCGAGTAGAGTTATAAATAATCTGGCCTGGAGTAGTATATAATTGTAACTTTAAATCTAGACCTTTTATCTTTCCCAATCCAATTGGAAAGAAATCAAAAAACAAAGTCCTTTCTCCTTTTGTGTTGATTGTAATTAACTTGCTAGACAGCTTATTCTTTATTCTCTCTTTTAATTTGTTATATGTGTATACCAGATTTGTTGTTTTTCCACTTCTACCTGGCCCATAGTATACAATTTTTACTTGTATAATGCCTTCTCGTAGATTTATAATTGCCATCATTAAACCTTTAAAATGTCTTTGATTTCATTTTTTACACTATTTACTTTCAACCTTAATAACCCCAATGACAAATATGGTTTAAACAGGACAATCAAGAGAATATCCGGAGCTACTCTTGTAAAATGAATATTTTCTGTTTGTCCTCGATGAAATAGAAGGGAAAATTCTTTTTCCCCAATCAGCGACGCTATTTCTTTTGTCGCGGCATAATTTGCTGCAGATAGGACAGCTAGGGAAGTTCCGTCAATTGAGTTCTCACCTACCTTACAAAGTAAGTTTCCTCCGGTATCGGTTAATAGGGCATATGTCGCTCCTCCTTCATCAATAATTTTGTTTAAAATTTTTTCTAGATTTTCCACCTGTTCTTCCTTTAAAACAAAGCTCATCTATACTGTCCTCCTAATATTTTTTTAGTTTACTTTACTCAACTAAAATATCTTTGTAAAGATATTCTAAAAAACAAGTTAAAAGATTTTCAAAAAAATAAGTTGATTTTTCCCGTAATTTTCAAAAACTTTATTTCTTTTAGAGTTGAATAGATTTTTTTGAGCCAGATAACTACATGATATAAAATATTTTTTTCCCAGGTCATTAGGACAGATTAGCTAGGGGCTATCGCAAACCACATAGATTACGTTGAGACAAATGAAGAATAACTCTCAAGATTATATATTTTTTTTCTTACTTTTATAGGTTTTGATGAAGGCAAGCTTTTGAGGTTGACTTTGATATGTCTTATACTAGGTAGGTTTGGCAACAGATTAAGCTAAGTGTTTTAGATCATTTATTGAAGTTGCGAAAAAATTAGAGTTGGATTTTAAATAGGCCAATAGGTACCTATAGATTCAGGCCACCATTTTTTTGTTCGATAGTATAGTCTGCTTTGCTTGGTCGAAATATGTCCCTCCTGGCGTTTACAATGACTTGTTGGAATCGATAGCTTTTCTCTTTTAATCGTCCTTACATATTGGCGCGACGAATGGGCGTGAGATAACAAGTGTGGATCTGATAGCTGCACTTTGGTTGAGTAAGTTGAGTAGGGTAGTGGTTGAGTGGGGGGCATCTGATAACAAATACAAAGGAGCCAATTGAACAATCTTTGTACCTAAACTTGGTGTGCTCAAAGAACAGAACAACCGGCAGACCCTAGCCTTCCCCGGTTTAGAGGAGCAGGTAGGCGGTTGAGAGTAATTTGTTCGCTGCTTCTTATCTATTTGGCGACATTTGCTTTTATTTTGGTACTTGGTATGTTTTTTCAGTGCGTTTTCTACCTTTTGGGTAATATTTCCTCTTTTTTGGTTTTCTTTAAATCTTTCTTTATATACATTTAAACATTCCCCAATAGTTGTTTTTTTTGTATAAAAATATGCGCGATTAAGATTATTTAGGAAACAACGAGTAACTAATAAAAAATAACCTTTAACTATTAGCCTTGAATGTTCAAAATTAAGTCTGAAAATTGAGTTAATTAAACCAATAGAATAAATCCATGAAGTATAATCGCCTACAGGATTTGCCACCTAAATGGGCCCATTTTTGCTTAAATATTCAAAATTTTATTCAGTACAAGCTGAAAATAGATCTCCACGAAAAGACTCTTCTAGTGGCCTTTTCTGCTGGCCCTGATTCTATGGCCCTGCTTAGAGTCATGCATTTTTTAAGTTCAAGACTAGAATATAACTTAATTGCCGCCCACTTAAATCATGGTTTGAGAGCTGAAGCCAGGGATGATGAACAAGTGGCCAAAATAACCTGTCAGAAATTGGGTATTCCAATATACATTGGGCGAAGTCTTGTTGGTGTCTATGCTCAAAAAATGGGGTTGGGTATTGAGGAGGGAGGCCGAAAGATACGCTACAGGTTTTTGCAAGGGTTAGCCCGGAAACTAGAAGCAGACTTTATCCTCACCGCCCATCAATTGGATGATTTGGCCGAGGATGTGCTTATGCGTCTTATGCGAGGTGCAGGATGGCCAGGACTCTCTGGCATGAAAGCCTTTGACCAGGAGAGCAAAATCTTAAGGCCACTTCTTCTTACTCCAAAGACAAAGTTACTTGAGTTTTTAAGAGAGTTGGACCAGGAATATGTCCAGGACAAGTCTAATTGGGACCTGACTTTTTTACGCAACAGAGTGCGTTTAAAAATTATACCTTTACTTAGGCAGGAAAACAAAAATATATTTCAAACAATCGCCCGCCTTTGGGAGATGGGAAGAATAGATCGGGAATTTTGGCAAGAACAATTAGAGAGGATAAAGGTTGAGACAAATGGAGGGGAGATTATAGTTTCAAGTGCAGAGTTAGCCGGGATGCATAAAGCTTTGAGATACAGGCTTTATAAAAAGATTCTGGACCAGTTAGGGCCGGGTCAAGTTTTAGGGGACAATCTTTTTCAACTGGATGACGCTTTTGAGAGTAGAAGAATAGGCAAGAGGTTTCAGTTTCCGGGAAACAAAATAGCCATGATAGCATCTCAGGGAATAGTTTTTTATAGAGAGTCGAAGGCTAAAAGGTTGGGCGAGTCAATCGAGACGGACGAGTAGGAGGCCCAGTATCGATTAACCTTATCTGGTATTTCAACCCAGTAAACTCGATTCCCCTTATGGCGGGGTAACAAGTTCGATGAGCATAATAAATTCAACAAACGCATGGGTGCACGGGGTATTTCCCCAAAAAATAAGTTTTGTCCATTTGATGGATAATTTGCCCATAGGCGTCGTTCTCTTATCCAAAGAGAGGCGTGTTGTGTATATTAATTCGGCCATGGAAGGCCTGACAGGTTTTGAACGTTCACAGGTTTTGGGCAAAAAATGTGCACATTTTTTGCGTGGTAATCAGTGTATGATTGGCTGTCTTTTGGCTCAATTGGAAAATGAACGAGAAAGCCTTGTTTTCGAAGGGAATATCATTGACCATAATCGTCAGAAAATCGAAACTAGACATACTTTGGCCCGTCTTGTGGATGCCTCTGGTGAAACTCAAGGTTATATTGAAGTCGTAGAAGATTTAAGGACCATCAAGCGAGCAGGAAGGCAGGAGATACGTACTGAATTTTTGGGTAATATCCTGGGTAACTGTCCGGAAATGCAGAAGGTTTTCAATCTGGTCCCGGTAATTGGCCAGACTGATTCGTCTGTGCTTATCACCGGTGAGACCGGTACTGGAAAGGACCTTTTGGCAGAAGCCATTCATCAGCATTCGCCTCGGGCCAAGGGGCCTTTTATTAAGGTTAATTGTGGGGCCCTGCCTGAAACTTTGTTAGAATCCGAACTCTTCGGACATAAGAAAGGGGCGTTTACCGGAGCTACCCAGGATAAGCCTGGGTGGTTCAAGCTGGCCAATAATGGGACTTTGTTCTTGACCGAAATTGGAGATTTACCCCTTTCTCTGCAGGTCAAACTGTTAACCTTTTTAGATGATAAGGTCATTTATCCCTTGGGCAGTACCAAGGGGGTGCAGGTCAACGTGCGGGTTATTGCGGCTACGCATAGAAATTTGGAGGAGA
This sequence comes from Desulfovulcanus sp., assembly GCF_982781345.1. Classification (NCBI taxonomy): domain Bacteria; kingdom Pseudomonadati; phylum Thermodesulfobacteriota; class Desulfovibrionia; order Desulfovibrionales; family Desulfonauticaceae; genus Desulfovulcanus; species Desulfovulcanus sp. The sequence continues at coordinate 990 of NZ_CEYAEZ010000003.1, read as the reverse complement.
TGGTAAGGCTTGGGACATTCAGGCAGGATCTGCTATTCAGATTGAATGTGATCAGGGTCCATCTGCCTCCGCTCAGGGAACGAGGCGATGATGTCCGCCTTCTTTTGTACCATTTTCTGAATCAGTTTAGTGAAGAACTTAAAAAAGATGTGCATACATTTTCCCCCCAGGCTTTAAATGTTCTGTTAAATTATACCTATCCCGGCAATGTACGAGAGCTTAGAAATATTGTAGAATATGCTCTGGCTATTTGTGATGGCAATCAGATAGGCCTTGAGCACCTGCCTGCATACTTGCGCTCATCCAGTGAACCGGCTCTTAGTCCGCTTAACAACTTAAACCAGCCTCCGTTAGTGGATTCTGGTACGAACTCCTGTGCAGAAGCAAAGGCAAAGACCTGGTCTGATATGGAAAAGGAGATGATCTTGAAGGCCCTGGTTGAGGCTGGAGGGAAGAAAGCTTTGGCAGCCAAAAGGCTGGGCTGGGGCAGAAGTACTTTGTGGCGAAAAATGAAAAAATATAATCTGGATTAAAAGCATGGAAAAGATTTTAATGCCCATATTTGAGCACGATATCGCTCCACGTTTTGACCTGGCTACAGAAGTGATTATTGTTGAACTGGATGAACACAAGAAAATCAGAAACCAAAAGACAATCGTCATGCCTCATGCTTCAGCAGAAGAGTTGTGTGCCCTGATCTTAAAGGAAGATATCAATGTAGTGTTGTGTAATGGGATTGAAGATGAGTATTACCAGTACTTGCGCTGGAAAAAGATTAAGGTTTATGACTCAATTATGGATAGCTATAATAACGCCTTGAATGCCTATATTTTGGGTGAAAAGCTTGGTGGGTGATTGGTATCAGGTATACTTACTCAACTTTCTGAGTTAATTTGCGAGCGCATTTTCTTCAATGTTAACAAAGACTTGGACATATCTAAGGCTTGCTTGCGGGCTGTGCATAATGGGGTTAGTCAATAGAATATTATT